>JALWPC010000467.1 GCA_026995265.1 Paracoccaceae bacterium | reverse complement strand
ATCGGCATCCCCAGCCCGCCCAGAAAGCCGGTTTTGGCGGGGTTCACATGCTCGATTGCATCCGCCGCGGGCACATAGACCAGCCGGATGATGAAATAGGCGGCAATGATAATGCCCACCGTCAACAACCGCCGCAGCCCGCCTTTGGTGAGCCTGCGCACCACCACCACCAGCGCGATGGTGGCCAGCAGCATCAGGAGCGACAGCCCGGTGCCCGCGCCGCCCGCCGCCCAGGCCTCTTGCACGGGGGGCGCATTGACCAGCACGGCGGCCAGCCCGCCCGGCGCCGCAAAACCCACGATCCCGACATTGAAAATGCCCGCATAGCCCCACTGGATGTTCACCCCCAGCGCCATAATCGCCGAGATCAGGCACAGGTTCAGGATGGTGAGCGAAAAGGCCCAGCTCTGGAATTCGCCCGCCGCCACGAAGGCAAGCGCCAGAATGGCAAAGAACCCGAGGTTTTTCATAGCACTTTCCCCCTGAAAATTCCGGTGGGCCGCACCAGCAGCACCAGCACCAGTATCACAAAACTGACGGCGAATTTATAGTCGGTGCCCAAGAGCTGCAACAGCCCGTCCGGCACCCAGTCCGGCGGCAGCAAATAGCCCGCAAAGCGCTTATAGGCATAGGTGAAGCTCATCTCGGAAAAGGCGATCACAAAGCCCCCCGCCACCGCGCCCACCGGGTTGCCGATACCCCCGACAATCGCCGAGGCGAAAATCGGCAGCAAAAGCTGGAAATAGGTGAACGGTTTGAAGGATTTATCCAGCCCGTAAAGCGTGCCCGCAATGGTGGCCAGCGTCGCGGCGATGATCCAGGCGACCAGCACCACCTTATCGGGGTTGATGCCCGACAAGAGCGCCAGATCCTCGTTATCGGCATAGGCGCGCATGGCCTTGCCGGTGCGGGATTTTTGCAGAAACCAGAACAAGAGCGCCACCACGATCAGGGCGACAACCACCGTAATCGCCTGCGTGGTGCGGATGCTGACCCCCTCAGAAAGCCCTGTCATCTCCTTGAATTCACGCGCTTTTATAATAAACCGCGCCCCGTCGGCAAAGCGCTGCTCTTGCGGGCCGATAATCACCCGCACCATGCCGTTCATCACAAACATCACCCCGACGCTGGCCATCATGGTCACGATACTGGCCGCCTTGACGCGGCGATAATAGCGGTAGACCACGCGGTCGGTGATGAGGGCAAAAGCCACCGTGCCGATAATGCCAAAGGGCAGGGCCAGCAGCGCGGTGGGCAGCGGGCCGGCGGTGATCCCCATGCTCTGGAACCACCATGTCACCAGAATGGTGAGCATGGCACCAAAGGCCATGGTGTCGCCATGGGCGAAGTTGGAAAAGCGCAGGATGGAGTAGATCAGCGTCACCCCAAGCGCGCCAAGGGCAAGCTGGCTGCCATAGGCCAGCCCGGGCACGATCACGTAATTGCCCATCAGGGCGAGGGCGTTGAGAAGGTCTGTCATATCAGCCCCCAAGGAAAGATTTGCGGACTTCGGGGTTGGCCAGAAGGGCCGCGCCGGTGTCGGTGAAACGGTTGCGGCCCTGCACCAGCACATAGCCTTTATCGGCGATGTTCAGGGCCTGTCGGGCGTTTTGCTCGACCATCAGAATGGCAATGCCGGTTCTGGCCACCTCGATGATGCGGTCAAAAAGCTCGTCCATCACGATGGGGGAAACCCCCGCCGTTGGCTCATCAAGCATCAAAAGCTTGGGGCTGGTCATAAGGGCGCGGCCCACGGCCACCTGCTGGCGCTGGCCGCCGGAAAGCTCCCCCGCCGCCTGCCTGCGCTTTTCCTTCAGGATCGGGAACAGCTCGAACACCTGTTCCATGGTGCCGCTGAAATCGTCGTCGCGGATATAGGCGCCCATTTCGAGGTTTTCCTGCACGGTCATGCCGGTAAACACATTGTGGTTTTGCGGCACAAAGCCCATGCCCGCCCTGACCTTGTCTTGCGGCGACATATGGGTGATGTCCTGCCCGTCGAGCCGCACCGCGCCCTTGCGCAGGTTCAGCATCCCGAAAATCGCCTTCATGGCGGTGGATTTCCCCGCGCCATTGGGGCCGACAATCACCGCGATCTCGCCCTTTTCCACCCCGATGGTGCAGTCATGCAGAATATCGGCCCCCTTGCCGTATCCGCCCGTCATGTTTTCGCCGATCAGGTAGCTCATGCGCTTGCCTTCTTGTTCTTCAGTCCGGTGCCAAGGTAGGCCTCGATCACCTGCTCGTTGGATTTCACTTCGTCCGCCGTGCCCTCGGCCAGCACCTTGCCCTCGGCCATGCAGATGACGGGGTCACACAAGCGGCCGATGAAATCCATATCGTGTTCGATCATGCAAAACGTATAGCCGCGCTCCTGATTGAGCCGTAAAATCGCGTCGCCGATGGTGTTGAGTAGGGTGCGGTTCACCCCCGCCCCGACCTCGTCCAGAAACACGATTTTGGCATCCACCATCATGGTGCGGCCCAGTTCCAGCAGCTTCTTTTGCCCGCCGGAGAGGTTCCCCGCCATCTCGTCGGCCACATGCGGGATCTCAAGGAATTTAATCACGTCATTGGCCTTTTCCCGCAGGCGCTCCTCTTCGGCCTTCACCTGCTTACCATGGAACCACGCGCTCCACAGGCGCTCGCCGGATTGCGCAGGCGGCACCATCATCAGGTTATCCCGCACGGTCAGCGTCGAAAACTCATGGGCAATCTGGAAGGTGCGCAGCAGGCCCTTGCCAAACAGCGCATGGGGTGGCAGGCCGGTCACGTCTTCACCATCCAGAAACACCTTGCCGGAGGTGGGTTTATAGTGCCCCGCCACCACGTTGAACAGCGTGGTTTTCCCCGCGCCATTGGGGCCGATCAGCCCGGTGATGCTGCCCTTTTTGATTTCCAGCGACGTGCCATCCACGGCGCGAATACCGCCGAAATGCATGTGCAGGTCTTCCACTCTGATCATCTGTCCCCACCCCTTATGCAAACAGCCCGGCGATACGCCGGGCTGTTTCAAATTTTTATGCGGTCGTCTAACGATATTGTGCAGTCACAAATTCACCGTTCTTAACGTCGTATTCACGATAACTACCGGCAGCTTCACCTGGGCCAATCAACTCAACATTCGAGCCGCCGACATAGTCGATCTCGCCGCCATTGGCGAGAATTTCCAAGCCTTTCGCCAATTCGCCCGCGTAGATCGGCTCGCCCGGCGCATTTGCAACGGCCATTACATTTGCGGCGATGGATGCACGATCTGCAGACCCACCAGCTTGAATGGCCAGCGCGATCAAGGCCGCTGCGTCGTAGTTTTCACGAATGTAGGAGTAGTTTGGGTCCATACCGGCAGATTCGGCTACGGAGACAAATGGGTCCGCGCCTGCGCTATCGGACCCCGGAACAACCCCGAAGGAACCATTTAGATCATCGCCCATGGTCTCGATAATGCTATCGCCAAACATGCCATCTGCCAGTAAGAAAGTGTCAAATGCACCAGTATCGGCGGCGGTACGCATGATACCAGCCGCGCCGCCGTCAATATAGCCGAAAACGGCGAGCAATTCACCGCCAGCGGATGCCAAAACGCCAACTTCAGACGAATAGTCACCCTTGCCATCCTCGTGGGATGAATTCACGGTAATTGTGCCACCCGCCGCTGTAAAAGCGGCTGCAAACGCATCGGAAAGGCCCTTGCCATAGTCATTATTGACATAGGTAACGGCAATAGAATTAATGCCCCGATCCATCAGAAGGTCCGCCAAAACCTGACCCTGACGCGCATCGGATGGGGCTGTGCGGAAAAATAAGCCATTGTCTTCAATGGTAGACAAAGCCGGAGAGGTAGACGCTGGGGAGATCATCACCACGCCGTTGGGGACCGCAACGTTATTCACAACTGCGATGCTGGCGCCGGAGCAAACTGCGCCAACGATTGCGGCCACGTTGTCGGTGGAAACCAGAGCTTCAGCTGCGGCGGTTGCGGCTGACGCATCTACACAGGTTGTGTCGGCGCGCAGAGGCACCAGAACTTTACCATCGAGCAACGCGCCAGATGCATTCACCTCAGCAATAGCAAGTTCCGCGCCTTCAGCCCAACCGGGAGCCAAAGATTCTGTTGGTCCGGTAAAGCCCATCAAGACTCCGATATTAATCTCGTGCATGTTGGCATAAGCGCCAGAGGCCAGCATGGTTGCGGCGGTGGACGCCAGTAGAATTTTTTTCATAGTTATCTCCCAGTTGTGGTTTTTGCGCCGATG
>JALWPC010000466.1 GCA_026995265.1 Paracoccaceae bacterium | reverse complement strand
GCCGAATATAACGTGGAGCGCGCCGAGCGCGGCATTGTTTATATCGACGAGGTGGACAAAATTTCCCGCAAGGCGGAAAACCCGTCGATCACGCGGGATGTCTCGGGCGAGGGCGTGCAGCAGGCCTTGCTGAAAATCATGGAAGGCACCGTTGCCAGCGTGCCACCCCAGGGCGGGCGCAAGCATCCGCAGCAGGAGTTTTTGCAGGTGGACACCACCAACATCCTGTTTGTCTGCGGCGGGGCATTTGCGGGGCTGGATAAAATCATCTCCCAGCGGGGCAAGGGCTCGGCGGTGGGTTTTGGCGCGGATGTGCAGGATGTGGACACTCGCAACGTGGGCGAAGTGTTCAAGGACCTGGAGCCCGAGGACCTGCTGAAATTCGGCCTGATCCCCGAATTTGTCGGCCGCCTGCCGGTGATTGCCACACTGGAAGACCTGGACGCCGAGGCGCTGGTTACCATCCTGACCGAGCCGAAAAATGCGCTGGTCAAGCAATATCAGCGGCTGTTCCAGCTTGAGAATGTGCAGCTCACCTTCACGCCGGAGGCGCTCACCGCCATTGCCAACCGCGCTATCAAGCGCAAAACCGGCGCGCGGGGCCTGCGCTCCATCCTTGAAGAGGTGTTGCTGGAAACCATGTTCGAACTGCCCGGGCTGGAAAACGTGGTGGAAGTTGTGGTCAACGAGGAAGCCATTTCAGGTGACGCCGAGCCGTTGATGATATATGCAGACAGCAAAGAGCAGGCTTCGGCCTCTTAAGCGGAGCAAACCGATGAAATTCATTCTGTCCCTGATCACATGGTGGAACAACCAGACCATCGGCACGCGGCTTTATACCTGGCGCCACGGCAAGAAGGTGGGCGAGGATGATCTTGGCAACACATATTACGAAAACGGCGAGCGGCGCTGGGTGATCTATAACGGCCCGATCGAGGGGTCGCGTGTGCCCGCCGAATGGCATGGCTGGCTGCATCACACCTTTGACAACCGCCCGGGCCACAACCCGCTGCCCCGCAAAGCATGGGAAAAGCCCAGCCAACCCAACCCGACGGGCACGGCGCAGGCCTACCACCCCAAGGGCAGCTTGGCCAAAGGCGGCACGGCGGCGCGGGCCGATTACGAGGCATGGCAGCCGGAGTAGGGCGCGGATATGGCAAGCAATCTTTCAGAAACGCTGGTCGGTGCGGCAGTGGTGGCCACCGCGGTTGGCTTTCTGGCCTATGCGGGGCAGGTTTCGGGGTTTTCCTCGGGCAGCGACAGCTATGAACTCAGGGCCAAGTTTGGCTCTGCGCAGGGTTTGAATGTCGGTGGCGAAGTGCAGTTGGCCGGGGTGCGCGTTGGCACTATCACCAAGCTGGAGCTTGACACGGCCACCTATCAGGCCGTGGCCACTTTCACGGTGCGCTCCGACGTGGAGATCCCCGAGGACAGCGAGGCCAAAGTGGCCTCCGAGGGCCTGCTGGGTGGCAATTTTCTGGAGCTTACCCCCGGCGGGTCGGACCTGATGCTCGCCTCCGGTGATGAGGTGGAATACACCCAGGGCTCTGTCAGCCTGCTGAACCTGCTGATGAAATTCGCCTCGGGGTCCGGCAAGAATGAATAAGCTCCTGCCGCTTTTGCTCCTGCTGCCGACGCTGGCCCATGCCCAGATCACCGAGCAAACCCTGCCCACGATCGAGGAAACTACGCTCGGGGATACCCTTCAGGTGCCGGATTTCAACTTCAGCACCGAGCGTCGCGCCAACTCCGACGTGGGCACGGGCGCTATTCTGCGCGGGCTGGACCGGATCACCGGCGCGGTGAACAATTTCAGCATGGCGGTGGGGGAGACCCTGCAATTCGAGCGGCTGGAGATCACGCTGGAGGCCTGCCGCTACCCCGTGGGCAACATCAATGCCGACGCCTACGCCCTCCTGAAAATCCGCGACATCCGCAATGAAGAGCCCTCATTTTATGGCTGGATGTTTGCCTCCAGCCCGGCGCTTTCGGCGCTTGATCATCCGCGTTATGACGTGTGGGTGCTCTCCTGCGAGGCAGCGAGCGAGAGCAGCGAATAGGTATCCGTGGCCTTGAGCCGGTGGAAATTCGCCCGGCGGGCCAGCGCCGCCTCCAGTTGGGCGCTGTAATCCTCCCGCGGGATTTGCACCCCGCCGAGGCTGGCCAGATGCGGGGTCAGGAATTGCATGTCCAGCAGGGTGAAATTCCCCAGCCGCAGCCGCGCCACCAGCCCGACAAGGGCAATTTTCGAGGTGTTGCTCTGGCGCGAAAACATGCTCTCGCCAAAAAACGCCGCCCCCAGCGACACCCCGTAAAGCCCGCCCGCCAACGTGGCCCCGTTCCACACCTCCACGGAATGGGCATGGCCCAGCCGGTGCAGCTCGGTGTAAAGCGCGGTAATTTCGGGGTTGATCCAGGTTTCGGGGCGGTCGGCGCAGGCGGCCATCACCTGCTCAAAACACTGGTTCGCCGTCACCCTGAACCGCCGCGCCCGCATCAGCTTGCGCAGGCTGCGGGAAATGTGCAGGCCATCAAGGGGCATCACCCCGCGCTTTTCGGGATTGAACCAGAAGATTTCGTCCGAGTCGGCGCTCTCCGCCATCGGAAACACGCCCGAGGCATAGGCGGTGAGCAGCAGGCGCGGGGTCAATTCCATGGCCTAAATGTCCGGGCCGGTCTCCAGCCATTGCTCCAGCCAGTGGATGGTGTAATCGCCGGTTTGCACCGCCTCTTCGCGCAAAAGCGCATGAAACAGGGGCAGGGTGGTGTCTATGCCATCCACCACCAGCTCGGAGAGCGCGCGCTCCAGGCGGGCCAGCGCGGTGGGGCGGTCGGCGCCGTGCACGATCAGCTTGCCGATCAGGCTGTCATAATGGGGCGGGATTGTGTAGCCGTCATAAATGGCGCTGTCCATGCGCACCCCAAGCCCGCCGGGGGCGTGATATTGCGCCACTCTGCCCGGCGAGGGGCGGAATTCCGGCACCTTCTCGGCGTTGATCCGGCATTCAATGGCATGGCCGTTGATCACCAGATCCTCCTGCGCAAAGCTCAGCGGCAGCCCCTCGGCGACCCGGATTTGCTCGCGCACCAGATCAATGCCGAAAATCGCCTCGGTCACGGGGTGTTCCACCTGCAGGCGGGTGTTCATCTCGATGAAATAAAATTCGCCGTTTTCAAACAGGAACTCGATGGTCCCCGCGCCCGCATAGCCAATCCCCGCCACCGCGTCGGCGCAAATTTTGCCGATGCGCTGGCGTTGCTCATCGGTAATCACCGGCGAGGGGGCCTCCTCGAACACCTTCTGGTGGCGGCGCTGGAGCGAGCAATCCCGCTCCCCCAGATGCACCGCATGGCCCTTGCCATCGCCAAACACCTGCACCTCGATATGGCGGGGCAGCTGCAAATATTTCTCGATATAGACGTCCGGATTGCCAAAAACCGATTGCCCTTCCGAGCGCGCGGTGGAAAACGCCACGTCTATATCATCCGCCGAGGTGGCCACCTTCATCCCGCGCCCGCCGCCGCCGGCAGTGGCCTTGATGATCACCGGATAGCCCATATCAGCCGCTATTTTGCGGGCCTCTTCAATGGTTTCCACCCCGCCATCGGAGCCGGGCACGCAGGGCACTCCAAGCTTGCGCATGGTTTCCTTGGCGGTGATCTTGTCGCCCATGATGCGGATATGCTCAGCCGTTGGCCCGATAAACTTCAGCCCGTGATCCTCGATCACCTGCACGAAATTGGCGTTTTCCGACAGGAAACCATAGCCGGGGTGAATGGCCTCCGCCCCCGTGATTTCGCAGGCCGAAATCAGGTTGGGAATGCTCAGATAGCTCTGTGTGCCCGCCGCGGGGCCGATGCAAACGCTCTCGTCGGCCATGCGCACATGCATGGCGTCGGCATCGGCGGTGGAGTGCACCGCCACCGATTTTATGCCCATTTCACGGCAGGCGCGGATCACCCGAAGGGCGATCTCACCACGGTTGGCGATCAGGATTTTGTTAAACATGGCGCTACTCGATGATCATCAGCGGGGTGCCGAATTCGGCGGCCGAGGCGTCATCCACCAGAATCCGCTTCACCGTGCCCGCGTGCGGCGAGGGAATCTGGTTCATGGTTTTCATGGCTTCGATGATCAGCAGGGTTTGGCCTTCGCTCACCTTGTCGCCGACCGAAACAAAGGGTGCGGCGCCGGGTTCGGGGGCCAGATAGACCGTGCCCACCATGGGCGAGGTCACGGCGCCCGCGTGCTGGGCCGGGTCCTCGGGCTGGGCGGCCGGGGCGGCCGCCCAGCCCGAGGAC
>JALWPC010000465.1 GCA_026995265.1 Paracoccaceae bacterium | reverse complement strand
TCGCGATTGACCGGATGCTGAAGGCCACGCTGCTGGGCGCGCGGCCTGATTATGGCTGGCTTTCCGAGGAAAGCGAGGATGGCGCGGCGCGGCTCTCGGCAAAGCGGGTGTTTATTGTCGATCCGATAGATGGCACGCGGGCATTTATCAACGGGGATGAGACCTGGTCCCACGCGCTGGCGGTGGTGGAGGGGGGCGCGGTGCTGGCGGCGGTGGTGCATGTGCCGATGCGGGCGCGCACTTATACGGCCACACGCGGCGGCGGGGCCTGTTGCAACGGCGCGGCGATTTCGGTGAGCGGGCGGGCAGAGATGGACGGGGCCACGGTGCTGACCCGCAAGCCAGACCTTAAGCCCGAGCATTGGCTGACACCGCACGGGCTAAAACATAGCTTCCGGCCCTCACTGGCCTATCGGCTTTGCCTGGTGGCCGAGGGGCGGTTTGATGCCATGCTGACCCTGCGCCCTGCTTGGGAGTGGGATGTGGCGGCGGGGGACCTGATTGTGCGCGAGGCAGGGGGCGTGGTGAGCACCACGGCGGGCGCGCCTACGCGCTATAATAACCGCCTGCCCAAGCTGGCGGGTATGGTGGCGGGGCCTTCAAGCCTGGTGCAAAACATCATCGGGGCCTTGCGGCCTGCAGCAAAACGCCCTATCGCGGGGCTGATCATTCCTGAAGGAGACTGAGCCATGACCCAGCGTTTGCACCTCGTTTTTGGCGGCGAGCTGACCGACCCGCAGCACACCACCTTTCGCGACACCGACGCGATAGATATTGTCGGGATTTTCCCGAGCTATGCCAAGGCTTATGATGCCTGGAAAGCGGCGGCGCAACGCACGGTGGATAACGCCCATATGCGCTATTTCATCGCCCATCTGCACCGGTTGCGGGATGAGGGCACCGAGGCCAGCCCCACCGAAGAGCTGGGCTAGGCACAGATGCCAAGCCAGCCTTCCACCAGCGGGATCTCGGCGCTCTTGCGCTCGGTGCGCGGTGGGCGGGTGCCCATGCCGCCACGGCCCAAGGGGCGGCTGGTGTGGCTGCATCTGCCCCAGGAGGTGCCCGCCGATGCGGTGGCGGCGCTGCGGTTGGCGCTGGAGGATTTCCCGCTGCTGATCACCCAGGCCGAGGTGGCCAGACCCGGGCCGCTGCATGTGGCCCTGCCCACGGGGCGGCGGGCGGTGATTGACCAGTTTATCGCCCATTGGCAGCCCGAGCTGCTGCTCTGGGGCGCGCCCGATAACGGGCTGGCGGTGGTGCGCCGGGCGGACAGGGCCGGGGTGCGGCTCCTGTTTGCGGACCTTTCCGAGCAGGGGCTTTCGCCCAGTTTTCGCGGGCGGCACCTGACCGAGTTTCTGCACTATTTCCCCCGTGTCCTGCTGGGGGATGCCGCCAATATGGGCTGGTTCAAAAAGCACGGGCTGAAGGAAGAGCAGGTGGTGCGCTGCAACCCGCTGGCGGAAATCGCGGTGCCTTTGCCCGAGAACGAGGCGCTGCAACGGCGGGTGTCTGGGGCGCTGGGGCCGCGTCCGATCTGGTGCGCGGCGGGGGTATCTCGCGGCGAGGTGGGCGCGGTGCTGGCGGCGCATCGCCATGCGGTGAAGGCGGTGCCCAACCTGCTGCTGATCATCGCCCCGCGCGCCGCGCCCGATGTGATTGCGGCGCGGGTGATGGCCGAGGGCTGGCGGATCGCCGATGCGTCCCCCGACACCCCGCCGGACCCGAAGGCCGAGGTGCTGCTGGCCAAAGATAGCGAACACCTGCCCACATGGATGCGGCTGGCGACGGTGTCCTACATGGGTGGCACGCTATATGGGCCGGAGGCGGCGGACCCGTTTGGCGCGGTGGCGGTGGGCTCGGCGGTGCTCTGCGGGCCGATGCAGGCGCCCTTTACCCACCGCTATGAGCGCCTGAAGGCGGCGGGAGGGCTGATGCTGGCGGGCAGCAACGGAGCCTTGCCCGCAAAGCTGGTGGAGGCCATGGCCCCGGACCGCTCGGCCGCGCTGGCCATGCAGGGCTGGGCAGTGGGCAGCGAGGGGGCGGAAACCGTGCAGATTGTGGCGCGCGAGGTGAACGCGCTGATGGAGGTGCCCCATGCAGGCCCCTAGGTTCTGGCGCAAAGGCAAGTGGCACCCGCTGGCCGTGCTGCTCTCTCCGCTGGGCTGGCTTTATGGCGCGGCCACGGCGCGGCGGCTGCGGCGCGGGGCATGGGAAAAGCTCTCCGTGCCGGTGATCTGCGTGGGCAATATCAACGCAGGCGGCACGGGGAAAACCCCGACGGTGATCGCGCTGGCCAGCCTGATGGCGGCGCGCGGCGTGGCGGTGCATGTGGTGTCGCGTGGCTACGGGGGGCGCGAAGCGGGGCCTTTGCGGGTGGATGAAATGGCTCACACGGCCGATGATGTCGGCGACGAGCCGCTCTTGATGGCCGCCTTTGCCCCCACATGGGTGGCGCGGGACCGCGCCGCCGGGGCCAGGGCGGCGATAGCGGCAGGGGCGGAGGTGATTGTGCTCGATGACGGGTTCCAGAATCCGGCCCTGCACAAGGACCTGTCGCTGATCGTGGTGGATGCGGCGGTGGGTTTTGGCAATGGCCGCGTGCTGCCCGCGGGGCCGCTGCGCGAGCCGCTCAAGGCGGGGCTGAAGCGCGGCGACGCGCTGGTGACCATCGGCGGGCCCAAGGCGCAGGCACGCTTGCCGGATCTGGGCCTGCCACGGCTGCAAGCCACGCTCAAACCCCTGCAAATGGGGATGGATTGGCAGGGGGCGCGGGTGCTGGCCTTTGCGGGCATCGGGCGGCCGGAGAAGTTTTTCCGGTCGCTGTCGCAGGAAGGGGCAGAGATTGTCGCCGCCCACAGCTTTGCCGATCACGCGCCCTATTCAACCGCGGTTCTGCAGCGGCTTGCCAAGGAGGCGGCCCAGAAAGGCGCGCAACTGGTGACCACCGAAAAGGACGCCGCCCGCCTGCCTGCCCACTTCCGCCCGCAGGTGCTGGCCTTTCCCGTGCGGCTGGAATTTGCGGATGTGGCAGTGCTGGAAACCTTGCTAAAATGTGCGGGGGTCAAGCTGACATAGCCCGCCGCTTCCCGTGCCCGACGTGCCGGCGCTATTCGCCCAGTTTTTCGTTGAGCAGTTGCGCAAACGAGGCATAGGACATGTTGTCGGTCAGCACGCCGTCAATCATAAAGGAAGGGGTGCCCTGGATTTTGTCGCGCTCAACATTGGCTTGAAAGGCCGTGACCAGCGCCTGCGCCTTGTCGTTGTCCTGCAGGCAGGCCAGCACGGTTTCCTCGTCAATCCCCGCCTGTTTGCCAACCGACACAATGCCCGCCGCAACCCCCGCCTGCGACCCCGCGCGGGACCATTCCGCCTGACGGTCAAACAGAATATCGGCAATGCCGAAGAACTTGTCATTATCGCCCGTGCAGCGCGCCAGCATATCGGCCCAGAGGCCGGGGCCGTCGAAATAGACGGGGCGGAAGATGAAGTGCACCTTGCCGGTGTCGATGAAATTGGCTTTCAACTCGGGCCAGACATCGCTGTGAAAGCGGGCGCAATGGGGGCAGGTGAAGGAGGCATATTCGATCACCTCGATAGGGGCGTTCGGGTCGCCAAGGGCATATTCCTGAACAACCGGAGTTTCGGTGCTGTCCTGCGCCAAGGCAGCGCTGCCTGCGCTTGCGGCCATAAGCGCCAGAGCGGCGCGGCGGGTGAAAGTGGTGGTCATGGTGTTGATCCTTTGGAAGTTAGCATGATGTTTTCCCCGAGGCTTTTTAGCAGCGCGCGGAGGGTTTCGTCTTCTACGCCCGCCACTTCCTCCCGCAGCTTTTCGGCTTTGGCAGGGGGGAGGCTGGGCGCGGGGTGATCGTGGGTAAAGGCGCTTTCGGGCTCGGCAAAGCCCGTGGCGTGGCCGCTTTGGGTGATGCGAATATCGGCAATCGCCGCATAGCCATAGCTGGCGTTCACCCGTTCCTTGATGCGCGGAAGCTGCATTTGCAGCGCGGGCGCATGGGCGGGCCTGGCCAGAAGCGTGAGCCGCGCACCAAAGCCCTTGCGGGCATAAGACACCTTTTCGGGCGTGGCAATGCGGGCGATTTCCGCGCCGACGATCTCTTCCCAATGGGTGAGCAGGCGCATATTGGCAAAGCCCCGCGCCCCGCCGGCTTTTTGAATCCGCGAATCCACCAGCCCGCCCGCTTGGGTGAAGCCACGGCCATATCGCCGTTTTGCTGTGCTGTGGTTGCCTCGCATGGGAACTCCGGTTAGGTCTGGCCCCAACCTAGTGGGTTTGGCGGCCAAGGCCAAGCCACAGGATTGTGAAAACG
>JALWPC010000464.1 GCA_026995265.1 Paracoccaceae bacterium | reverse complement strand
GAGCTTCGCGGATGCGTGGCTTAAGGAATACAAGCGCTTCAAGGCGCGGCGGAAGGGGAAATAGATGTCAACATCGGAGAGCATTGCCAAGGAAGGCGTGGACGCCGAAACCGTCGATGCGGTGAAAACCGTTGGCGACAAGTATAAATATGGCTTCAACACCGATATTGAGATGGAATTCGCCCCCAAAGGGGTGAACGAGGACATCGTGCGGATGATTTCGGCAAAGAATAACGAGCCGGACTGGATGCTGGACTGGCGGTTGTCGGCCTATCGGCGCTGGGTGAAAATGGTGGAGCCGAAATGGGCGATGGTCAACTATCCGGAAATTGATTTTCAGGATATTTACTATTACGCCCGCCCGAAAAGCATGGTGGAAAAGCCCAAAAGCCTGGACGAGGTGGACCCGAAATTGCTGGCCACCTACGAAAAGCTGGGGATTCCTTTGGCGGAGCAGGCGTTGTTAGCTGGTGTTGAAGGGGCGGAAGCGGGCCGCAAGGTCGCCGTGGATGCGGTTTTTGATAGCGTGTCTGTGGGCACGACCTTTCAGAAAGAGCTTAAGGCCGCAGGCGTTATTTTCTGCTCGATTTCCGAGGCGATCAAGGACCACCCCGAACTGGTGAAGAAATATCTGGGCTCTGTGGTGCCACCGACGGATAATTTCTATGCCACGCTGAACAGCGCGGTGTTCTCGGATGGCTCGTTTGTTTACATCCCCGAGGGGGTGAAATGCCCGATGGAGCTAAGCACCTATTTCCGGATCAACGCCGAGAATACGGGGCAGTTTGAGCGCACCCTGATTATCGCCGAGAAGGGCGCGCAGGTGAGCTATCTTGAGGGCTGCACGGCCCCGATGCGGGATGAAAACCAGCTACACGCGGCGGTGGTGGAGATCGTGGTGCAGGAAGATGCAGACGTGAAATACTCCACCGTGCAAAACTGGTATCCCGGCGATGAAAACGGCGTGGGCGGGATTTATAATTTCGTCACCAAGCGCGCCGATTGCCGGGGCGACCGCGCCAAGGTGATGTGGACGCAAGTGGAGACGGGCAGCGCGGTAACATGGAAATATCCGAGCTGCATTTTGCGCGGCGATGACAGCCAGGGCGAGTTTTACTCGATCGCGATTGCCAACAACATGCAGCAGGCCGATACCGGCACCAAAATGGTGCATCTGGGCAAGCGCACCAAGTCGCGGATTGTCTCCAAGGGCATCTCGGCGGGCAAGGCGCAAAACACCTATCGCGGGCTGGTTTCGATGCATCCAAAAGCGGTGAACAGCCGGAATTACACGCAGTGCGATAGCCTGTTGATTGGCGATAAATGCGGGGCGCACACGGTGCCATATATGGAATGTCGCAACAATTCCAGCCGGATAGAGCACGAAGCTACCACGTCCAAAGTGGATGACGAGCAACTGTTCTATTGCCGCCAGCGCGGCATGGGCGAGGAAGAGGCGGTGGCGCTGATTGTGAATGGTTTTGCCAAGGAAGTGCTGCAATCCCTGCCGATGGAATTTGCTATGGAAGCGCAGAAACTGGTAGCCATTTCGCTTGAGGGGAGCGTGGGGTGATGGAGCATCACCCTACAAAACGACCGCCGCCCTCAGCGCCTGTGCGCCTGATAATGGCCTTTTTTATGGCCTTTATCAAAGGCGGCATTGGCTCGGCCATTATTGTCGCCCCGTTCTTCGGGGTTGGCGCGGCGCTGGCCACCACCACGGCCTTTGCCCTGTTTTGCCTGTGGCTGGCGCATCGTGCAGGGGTGGGAAACGGTGATTTGGCCGGAGGGCATCATGGATAAACCCGCCCCCGAAGCGCCGAAGCTTTCCAATACGGTGACCCATGTCCTGTCCTTGCTATTTGTGCTGGGATTTTTGCTGGGCTACCTGATTTACGGGCTGGTGATTGTGGGCGGCTTGGCGGGCATGTATGGCGCGTTGAAGCTGCTGAACGGCTGGCTGTGGACGGGCGGGTTGGTTGGCCTGGTGCTGGGCTGGTATGCGGCCCGCTGGCTGGCGAAGCGCTGGAGAAGGTTGATACTGGGCCACGCCTATTACCGGCTGTTGCGGCAACGGATGCAGGATGGGCCAAAGATATTCCGGTTTACGTCAAATATATTTGACGCCGAAAAGCACGATATGAGATAGAAAATACCCGCCAAGGCGGGAGATGGAGAGAAACATGTTTGAGATCAAGAACCTGAAAGCCTCGTTGGCGGATGAAGACAAGCAGATCCTGAAGGGGATGAACCTGAAGGTGGGGCCGGGCGAGGTGCACGCGATTATGGGGCCCAATGGCTCGGGCAAATCGACGACCTCTTATGTGGCGGCCGGCAAGGGCGGCTATGTGGTGGATGAGGGCGAGGTGCTGCTGAACGGTGAGAACCTGCTTGATATGGAGCCGGACGAGCGCGCGGCGGCGGGGCTGTTTCTGGCGTTTCAATATCCGGTGGAAATTCCGGGGGTTGGCAACATGACCTTTCTGCGCACGGCGGTGAATTCACAGCGCAAAATGCGGGGGGAAGAGGAGCTGAACGCGGCGCAATTCCTGAAATTGGTGCGCGAGAAGGCCAAGAGCTTGAAGATTGATGCGGATATGCTGAAGCGCCCCGTGAATGTCGGCTTTTCCGGCGGCGAGAAAAAGCGGAATGAAATTCTGCAAATGGCGATGCTGGAGCCGAAGATGTGCATCCTGGACGAGACGGATTCCGGCCTCGATGTGGACGCGATGAAGCTGGTCTCCGAGGGCGTGAATGCGCTGCGGGACGGGAAGCGGTCGTTCCTTGTGATCACCCACTACCAGCGTTTGCTGGACCATATCAAACCCGACGTGGTGCATATTATGGCCGATGGCCGGATTATCAAAACCGGCGGGCCGGAGCTGGCGCTGGAAGTGGAACATAACGGCTATGCTGACCTGCTGAACGAGGTGGCGTGATGGGCGAGGTGAAGCGGGAAAACGCGGCGGAGGCGCTGCTGGCACGCCATGGCGCGCCGCGTCAGGGGTCGGAATGGGCTCAGGCGGCGCGGCGCGCGGCGCGGGGGCGGGTTTTGGCAATGGGCGCGGCAGGGCGCAGGGATGAGTATTGGCGATATACCAATCCGGCAGCGCTGAACGCTAACGATGCGCCGGATGTGGAGATTCTCAAGCTCGATGAAACCCCGGTATTTGACGGGGTCGAGAAGCTGCTGATCACCTTTGTGGACGGGGTTTATGCGCCCGAGCACTCGGATGATCTGAGCGGCGAAGGGCTGGAGATTTCCACGCTGGCAGAGGCGCTCGGGGCGGATATTCACTGGGCGCAGGATGTGTTCGGGGTGCTGGAAAGCAACGGCCAAACGCCGGTAAAGCGGCCCTTTGCGGCGCTGAATACCGCAACGGCGGGGCAGGGCGTGGTGATACGGGCGACGGGGAAGGTCTCCAAGCCCGTGGCGCTGCGCTATTGCCGTGAGAAGACCACCTCCGAGGCACTGATCCACCATGTCATCCGCGTGGAAAGCGGGGCGGACCTCACCGTGCTGGAAAACGGCGCGGGGGCGGCGCGGTTGAATACGGTGATGGAGGTGGACGTGGCCGAGGGCGGTGCTTTTCACCACTTGCGGGCGCAAGGGCGGGACCATGCGCGCCTTGCCACCACCGCAATTTTCGCGCGCCTTGCGGCGGAGAGCCACTTCAAGAGCTTTACCCTGACGGTAAACGGCAAGCTGACCCGTAACGAAGTTGTCATTGATATTGATGGCGATAACACCAAGGCCAGCGTGGCCGGGGCCAGCCTTGGGGATGGCGATTTCCTGCATGATGACACGATTTTCATCACCCATGATGCGGTGAATTGCGAGAGCCGGCAGGTGTTCAAAAAGGTGCTGAAAAACGGCGCTACGGGGGTGTTTCAGGGGAAGATCCTCGTGCAGCCCGATGCGCAGAAAACCGACGGTTACCAGATCAGCCAGGGGCTGCTTCTGGATGAGGACAGCAACTTCCTCGCCAAGCCGGAGCTGGAGATTTATGCCGATGATGTGGCGTGCTCGCACGGCTCCACCTGCGGCGCGGTGGATGAAAACGCCATGTTTTACCTGATGTCGCGGGGCGTGCCACGCAAACAGGCGCAGAATATGATGATCCTGGCTTTTCTTGATGACGCCATTCAGGAAATCGAAAGCGAAACACTGGCCGAGGACATTCGCGCGCGGCTGCTGGGCTGGACGGAGCGTCACTAGATGAGTGTGAGCGGGGAGATCATTCGGGCTTATCGGGGCTTCGGAGCCTCTATGCAGCGGCGGCTGGATGAGCATCCCGGAGAAGAGCGGCTGCTGATTTACCTCGTAACCGCC
>JALWPC010000463.1 GCA_026995265.1 Paracoccaceae bacterium | reverse complement strand
TGCGCTCAACATCATCAAGAAAAATACCGACAAAGGCTCGAACCGCGTAAAATTCAAACGCGCAGGCTGGAACGACAATTTCCTAAGGTCCCTAATGAGAAGCTTTTGAAATGCGATTGCCCTGAGGCGCGCGCACAAACCCCTTGCCCCACGCGCCCACCCTGTTACCATCGCCTCATGGAACCCTCAGACGCTACAGCACGCCGGAACATGAAACCGGTTATCTGCTATCCCAACAGCACCCTTCCAGCCCCCGACTTGGCGCTTTACCGCAAAGCCCGCGCCACAGCCGAACTGGTTGATGAAATCACCATCCCGCCGCGCGACGCCCGCTGTTTCATCGTGCCTGCCGGCCAGTTTTTCCGCATAAAATCCGTAGACGGTCCACAGGTAGGGGACCTCAACCTCTGGCACGACAACAACCTCACGGAGCACTTTTACTCCGGCAAAACCCGCGCTTTGCATGGCAGCCATATCAGCACCGGCGCGCGGATGTGGAGCCGTTTCCCAGCCTTGCGCCCCATGGCCACCGTGGTGGAAGACACGCTGGACTGGTATGGAATAGACCCGTTCGGCGGGGCGGTGCATGATGTGATTGGCACCCGTTGTGACCCTTACACAAATGCCCTCCTTAGTGGCGGGCAATACCATCATTGCTGCCATTCCAACCTGACCCGCGCGCTGGCCGACCATACGGGCCTGTCGCTGCGCGAGGCCGAGGCCCATATCCATGATGTGCTCAACGTGTTCATGTGCACCGGCTTTACCCGCGACACCGGTCAGTATTTCATGAAAGCCAGCCCCGTGCGCCCGGGGGATTATATAGAGTTCTTTGCCGAGATCCCCCTGCTTGGGGCTCTTTCGGCCTGCCCGGGGGGCGATTGCGCCGCCGAGCATTCCAGTGATACTGCCGCCTGCTACCCGCTGTTGGTTCAGGTGTTCAAACCTGACCCGGCGTCTCTGGGCAACTGGCAACCACCACCGAAAAACGGCTATGATCAAAGCCATGGCGCATAGAGCCCCCTCATCCGGCCACCATCGTTGCCGCGCGTGGTTTGTGCATCCGACGCGCCCCCTCGCGTGCCAGAATGCCTCGGCTGTCTACATTGGCAAGCGGGGCCGCTAAATCTGCGCTAATCTCGCCCGCTGCCATCAGCGCCAGATAGCGCGCGCAACACACCCGCAAAAACGAGGTGAAGTTCCCCAGATCATGGTCAGCATCCATAGATTCAAAGTAAAGCTTGGTGATCACCTGATTGCTGGTCATCCCGTCCCGCGCCGCGATTTCCTCCAGCACCTGCCAAAAGAAGGTCTCCATACGCACCGATGTTGCGACTCCGTCAATGCGCAAAGACCGGGTTTTGCTTGTCCAAAGCGTGCTATCCGCACCGATAAACAATTCGCACATAGAGACCTCCTTTTGGTTACAGGATCGCCAGAAACTGCGCCATCCATTGCGGGTGGGCAGGCCAGGCGGGGGCGGTTACGAGGTTACCATCCGTATGGGCCTCTGTCACCTCGATCTCGGCATAGGCCCCGCCGGCGGCTTTTACTTCGGGCGCGCAGGCTGGATAGGCAGAGCAACTCCGCCCATCCAGAACACCGGCCGCCGCGAGCAACTGCGCCCCGTGGCAAATTGCAGCCACGGGTTTATCGGTTTCAAAAAAGTGCCGCACCATGGCCAGCACATCGGCATCCAAGCGCAGATATTCCGGCGCGCGCCCGCCGGGAATGACCAGCGCGTCATAATCGGCGGGGTCAATATCTCCAAAACTGGCATTCAGGGCAAAATTATGGCCCGGCTTTTCGGTGTAGGTCTGGTCGCCCTCGAAATCATGGATTGCGGTTTTAACCGACTCCCCTGCCGCTTTGCCGGGGCATACGGCGTCCACCCTGTGCCCGAGCGTCAGCAAAAGCTGAAACGGCACCATGGTTTCATAGTCTTCGGTGAAATCTCCGGTGATCATCAAAATCTTCTTGGCCATGTTACCCTCCTTATTGGTTGGGGTAACTATGGCAGAAGCATTGGGTTTACGGGTATTAAGGGCTTACTACAGGCCGACTATTTTGCCGCACGGTGCAAGATCAGCAGTTCTACCCGCTTGAGCTCCCGCAATACGCGGTCGGCTTGAATTTGCGGCATCAGGCTGAATTTCAGCATCCCCGCCATCAGCAAAAGCACCGCCGCGCTTATGCCCCATTTCAATGTTGGCAACACCTCGCCTGCGCCAAAAAACCGCCACGCCGCCCAGACACCCGCGACAAACAGCGCTCCCTGCATCAGCATTATTACCCAGCTCACCCAGCCGAGCCTGCCACGGAAAATGCCCATGGTGAGGGGGAAAAATCCCAGTTCCTCGGTGCTTTTGATAATCTCGCTGTCCTGTTCGGTCAGCGCCTCTTTGATCAGGTCGTCAATACTTGGCATCTTCATATCCTTTCAGGTGGGTTTTGAGTTCATTTCTGGCCGCCGCAAGGCGGGATTTGACGGTGCCCGTGGGCACATCCATCGCCAATGCCACCTCGCGCAAGCTCATTTCTTCGAGGTAAAACAATCGGATGGTCGCGGCCTGCACTGGCTTGAGCCGCTCAATCGCCGCCCGCACAGAGCCCGCCTCCTCGAACGTTGCTTCGGGCGGGTCAACCTCCACCGCGCGCGCCTTTACGTTCCGGTCTATCTGGCGGGCGCAGCGGCGCGAGGTTATCCGGTAGGCCCATGCCATAAACGCGCGATCTTCCCGCAGCTTTGGCAAGCCGCGTGTGATCTCCACCCAGGCCTCCTGCACCGCATCGCGGGCCTCTTCGTGGTGACCGAGCAATCGGTAAGCATGGGCAAACAGACGCGGGCCAAAATGCTGCACCAGCTTTTCAAACGCCGTGCGGTCTCCCAGCCTTGCGCGGCCGGCCAGATAGGCGATATAGGCTTTGTCCTTTTGCACGGTTTTTAGGCCCTGATTGCGTTGCTTTCAGGGGATAGTGGCGCATACGCCGCAAAAGGTTCAAATTATTCTTCAGGTTTTTGGAAAATCGCGCCGTAATGATAGGGGGGCAACTCGGCCACCTGTATCAGCTCAAACCCCGCTGGCTCCACACATTTGGAAGCCTGAACCGGCGTCATCCGCATATCTTTGCGCGGCCCTCGGGGCTGGCCCAGCACCCGGTTTTCGCCGGGGGTGGCCACATGCCAGTTGACCACAATAAACAGCCCGCCCGGTTTGAGCGCCTTTCGAACATTGCGCGCCAAGGCGGTCGGGTTGGGCACGCCGTGCAAGGTGTTGGCCATAAAAACCGCATCGACCTTGGTGGGCAAAAATGCCGGAAGGTCGCGGGCATCGGCTTCTATCCAATGCACAGACATCCCCGCCCGCGCCTTGGCAACGGTGAGCATCTCGCGATCTATATCCAGCGCAAAAACATCCGCTTTTTGCATGTTCACCAGAGCTTCGGTGAAATGGCCATCGCCGCAGCACAGGTCTACGATGCTCATTTTCGGCTTTATGGTCAATCTTCGCAAAACAAATTCGGGGTCGGGCCATAGCACTTTCCACCAATCGGCAGCTGGCATGGATGTGGACGGAAAAAACAATTTTGACATGACGGACCCCGCTTGTGTCCGCATAATATATGCCACCCGAGCGGCTTAAAAAGCCTGTCTCGTTGGAAATTTTGTAACAGGGGCGTTACGTTCTAAAACCCTAGCAGGTTAAACTGGGAAAAACTGGCCTGCGCGGCCACAGCGTTTTGCATCAGCGTGAGCGCGGCGCTGCCACGGGTGAGCGGGCCCGGGCCGTTATTGATTTGCTCGCGGGCAAAGAAATTGCGCAGGAGTTTGTCGACATTTTCAGGGTCTTTGAACACATCCATGGATTTGCTGCCAAACAGCCGCGCATTGGCGTCCTGAAAAATCTCGCGTTGGCGATCCACATTAAGCGTGCCGATGGATTTGGGCAGGCCGAAGGCGGTTTCAAACACCGTGCGCAGGGGCGGGTTGGCCATAAGCTGGAACCAGCTTGCGGTTTCGGGAGCCGCCCCATTGGCGTATTTGCCGATTTCGCGCTCAAGGTTGAGGGCCAGGCGCATGGAGTTATCGCCCTCCCCCACCGCCTTTTCAAACTGGCGCACTTGGTAGGCGTCGGTGATTTTCCGAGCAAAACCGGATTCCGCCACATGCGGGCCGCCCGCATTGCCAAATCCGAAAGCCCTGGCCATGTCGCGATAGGTGGTGTCGGTCAGCTTCAGGGCAAAGGCCCCTTTTTGCTCCGTCCCTTCGCTCAGCAGCTTTTTGAAAAAGAATTTATTGGCGATTTTATCTTCCATGCCAAAAGCCCCGAGCGCCAC
>JALWPC010000462.1 GCA_026995265.1 Paracoccaceae bacterium | reverse complement strand
ACAGGTTTTTGCCAAGCCCCGAGCGCTTGATGGTTTTCAAAAACTGCTTGGGGATGATCATATCGGTGTCGATATTGATCAGGGGCATGGGGGCGGCAACGCCGGTGATTTTGGTGAATTTTTGCATAATGAAATCTCCCTACAGATCACGGACATCCGTCAGATGCCCCGTCAGCGCCGCCGCCGCTGCCATGGCGGGGCTCACCAGGTGGGTGCGGCTGTTGCGGCCCTGGCGGCCCTCAAAATTGCGGTTGCTGGTGGAGGCGCAGCGCTCCTCGGGGGCGAGCTGGTCGGGGTTCATGGCCAGACACATGGAGCAGCCTGCCAGGCGCCATTCAAAGCCTGCATCGATCAGGATCTGGGCGATGCCCTCCTCCTCGGCCTGGGCGCGGACCAGGCCGGAGCCGGGCACCACCATGGCGCGCATACCTTCCTTGATCTTTTTACCCTTCACCACCTCGGCGGCGGCGCGCAGGTCCTCGATGCGGCCATTGGTGCAGGAGCCGATGAAGACCGTATCAATTTTGATGTCGGTGAGCTTCATCCCAGGGGTGAGGCCCATATAATCCAGCGCGCGTTTTGCGGCCTCGACCTTGCCCTCGGTGAAATCCTCGGGGGCGGGGACGGTGGCGGTGATCGGCAGCACGTCTTCGGGGCTGGTGCCCCAGGTGACGCTGGGGGCGATGTCCTCGGCGCGGATGGTCAGCACCTTGTCAAATACGGCGTCTTTGTCGGAATACAGGGTTTTCCAATAGGCGAGCGCGGCTTCCCACTGTGCGCCCTTTGGCGCGTGCGGGCGGCCCATGACATAGTCAAAGGTGGTTTGGTCCGGCGCAATCAGCCCCGCCCGCGCACCGCCTTCAATCGCCATGTTGCAAACGGTCATCCGGCCTTCCATGGAGAGCGCCTCGATGGCTTCGCCGCAATACTCGATCACATAGCCGGTGCCGCCCGCGGTGCCCGTCTGGCCGATAATGTGCATGGTGATGTCTTTGGCCGTCACCCCGGGGGGCAACTGGCCGGTGATCTCCACCTTCATGTTTTTGCTCTTGGTCTGAATCAGGGTTTGCGTGGCCAGCACATGCTCCACCTCGGAGGTGCCGATGCCGTGGGCCAGCGCCCCAAAGGCCCCGTGGGTGGCGGTGTGGCTGTCGCCGCAGACCACCGTCATGCCCGGCAATGTCCAGCCCTGCTCGGGGCCGACGATATGGACGATGCCCTGCCGGATGTCATCCACGGGGTAGTAATGCACGCCGAAATCGCGGGCATTTTGCTCCAGCGCTTCGAGCTGGATACGGCTCTCCTCGTTTTCCACCCCGTTCAGACGGTCCAGCGTGGTGGGCACGTTATGGTCTGGCACGGCAATGGTTTTTTCCGGCGCGCGCACCTTGCGGCCCGCATTGCGCAGGCCCTCAAAGGCTTGTGGCGAGGTGACCTCGTGCACGAGGTGGCGGTCGATATAGAGAAGGGATGTGCCGTCTTCGTCGGTGGATACCAGGTGGGCATCCCAGATTTTGTCATAGAGGGTTTTGGCGGTCATACTGGGCTCGCGAGTGAAGGGAATGGAAAGGGCGAAAGGCACGGCTTAAGCGGTGCGATGCTGCCGAAGGCCTTCGCCATGAAAACGCCAAGGAAGGCGGGTGTGGTCGTCAAGATCAAAAATCCGGTTCATGCTTTGTGTTTACGCGCAAAAACGCCGGGGAGCAAGCGCGGCGCTGAAATGCAGAATCAGCAGAATGTCGTCTGGATGACAGCGGAAGGCGCAAAAAGGGTGTATAAACCCATTGTCTCGTGTTTCGAGGCAGTTTGTAACCAGTATATGTGTTTATTAAAGCGCTGTTTCACGTGGTTAACCGCCCCGCTAAGGTGACGGTTTTCAAGTTGGAGGCCTTTGATCTACGGCTGGACCGCAGCTTGGCGGCAAGCGGTTTCCCCCTTGGCGGCGGGGAGTGGCTTCACGGCGGTAGAAGCCACTTGGCCGTATGAAAAAGGAGGGATTCTCCCTCGCAAAAGTGCTGTTTTGATGGAATTGCTGAAAATATATTTGAAATATATTGTTTTTATTGGCTAATTTCTCTATTCACTGAAGATGGATAGAGTTGAGGCCCAATTTTGGAAAACAGCATTCGATTTCCCCATCTTTTAAAAGCGGATTTTCTGCAGGGGCTGGATTCTGGTTTCAAGCGGAATTTTTTGAATGCCTGCACTGTGCGGATCTTTAAAAAGCCGACCCTTATTTTCGAGCAGGGCATGCCTGCCGAGGGAATGGCCATTGTGGCGCACGGATATGCGGATGTGACCTATACCGGCGAGGATGGCCAGGAGATGTTTTTGGTGCGCGCCAAAGCGGGGGCGACTTTGGGTGAGTCCGAGACGATCAGCGATGAACCCTGCGCCGCGAGTTGCAAAACATCAAGCAATGCGACCGTTCTTTTTTGCGCGTCGGCTCAATTGGACACGGCCTTGCAAAACCCCGCATTTGTCAAAAACCTGACCAAGATTTTGCATAAGCGGCTGGTGTATGACAATTGGGTAAAACATATCGGGCAATTCGGGGTTGTGGGCGAGCGCTTGCGCGGGTTTTTGTATGTCTTGTCGGAAAATGTTGGAAAGATTTCGGAAACGCAGTCCTATCTGGCCAACGTGGTCGGGTGCTCGCGCCAGACGATAAACCGCGAGTTGGCAGCCCTGCGGGAGGCCGGTTTGATTGCCCAGAATGGCAGCGAGATTACGGTGCTGGACCGCGAGGCGTTGGGCAAGGGGCTTGGTAAAGGATTGGCAGGCTAAGGATTTCGTGAGTTTATGTAAATGACCCACGGGAAAGGCACCTTTAAAAGAATATGCAAATAAATTGTAACTTCGGGCAATCCAAAAATTGCAACTCAGCGGAGCCAACAGGTTTGACTTTGACACAAATTCTTCTTATGCCTTGCAGGTATATGTTAACAAATAGTAAGGAATTGGAAAATGAAAAACGTTTTACTAACCACTGTAGCCTCTTTTGCCTTCGCCGGTGCAGCACTGGCGGGTAGCCCGGCTCCGATGGCACCGGTTACCCCGGTGGTTGCTCCGGCGGCGGCAAGTACCGGCGCTGACTGGGGTGGGTTCTATGCGGGGGGGCTGGTGAGCTTTGACAGCGGTAATTTGGGTTACGCCAATCCTGCTGGCACAGCGCCTTTTGCAAGCTATACGTATATTCCCAGCACCTCCTATGGCGGGTTTGCAGGTTATAACATCCAGCACGGCAATCTGGTTTTTGGAGCGGAAGCTGCGTATAATAGCGGCGGCGTGGCCTATCCGGGCTTTCCCTCCGAAGCAACCACGTATGCTGCCGATTTGAAAGGCCGTGTCGGCTTTGCGGCGGGCAACGCTCTAATTTACGGTGTGCTCGGTTATTCTTTCACAGGTTGGAAAACACTTGCATCCTACACGGCCAGCGGTTTGAGCTATGGTGCCGGTATTGACTATATGATTGGTGATCACCTGTTTGTGGGTGCGGAATATCTGGCGCGGGATATGCGAGGGCTGAGGGGCGGCACAGGCCCGATTGAAGGCCATAGCCAGTTGCAGTCTGGCGAGCTTCGCGTGGGCTGGAGGTTCTGAACAGCGCTAAAAATCATCTCTATCAGAATTAGGGCGGGGTTCATTCCCCGCCTTTTTTTAGGGGAATCTGGCTATAGGCTGAACGGCCGATGGGGCTTTCAGGAGGTTGAGCAGGTGATGCTTTGGGAATGGCTTCCCTATAAGGGTGCGCAAGTCTTTTGCAAAGTTGATGTATCCGAGCAAACCAATTTACCTCAACCTGGGGGTGCTAAAAAATTGACATAGGTGCTAAATTCCCTTAACACAGCGCAGAAGGTGTTAACAAATAGTAAGGAATTGGAAAATGAAAAACGTTTTACTAACCACTGTAGCCTCTTTTGCCTTCGCCGGTGCAGCACTGGCGGGTAGCCCGGCTCCGATGGCACCGGTTACCCCAGTGGTTGCTCCGGCGGCGGCAAGTGCCGGCGCTGACTGGAGCGGCTTTTACCTTGGTGCCACGTATGGCACCGGTGTTGGTGGTGATATGGCATATGCCACAGGTGGTGTTGCCGGACCCACCTATCCGTCACTTGAGCCTGGCAATAGCTATGGGGCTTTTGCTGGCTATAACATCCAGCGTAACAAGCTGGTATTTGGCGGCGAGCTGGCTTATTCAGCTGTAAACGCCCCGGGTTTTGGCCCTGTTGGGTTTCCGACAGAAACCTTTGACTACTTTATCGATGGCAAGGCTCGCGTCGGGTATGCCATGAATAATGTGCTTGTATATGGGTTTGCCGGTTATTCCGCGAGTAGCTTTACCGACATT
>JALWPC010000461.1 GCA_026995265.1 Paracoccaceae bacterium | reverse complement strand
TGACTATAGCAAAAGCCGAGGTGTTCTCGCCGGCGATGGCATTCAGGCTGGATGTGTCCACGCCGAAAATGTAGTTGAGGAAGCCCGCGCCGTCGCTCACATCTTCCACGCCGGCGGCGAGGGTGGCCATCGGTATAGCAATACATACTGATATAAGTATGTATTTATATATAGCTCTATGTTTTTCCATGTATCGTTACGCGCAGGCGAATGACGGTGATAGGTCCGCCTTTCCTTCGTTTTTGAGCATCTCTTTTAAGGTCGATTTCCCAGCCAGCTTGTCGGCGCAATGCCTTGAGCGCGGGATTCAGCACCTGCTCACGGTAGGTCGAGAAATTTTTGTTTTGGACGCGAGTTGGTGGCAGATACTGCTTAATTTCGTCGACCGAAAATCGTACCCAGCCGCCATCTTCAATGTTGAAATCCGCGCGACGCAACAAGATGGCGCGAGCCAGCAGAAAGCCGGCAGACGCGCTCATTCTGGTTAGTTCCGTATACCTGGCCAGAAGGCAGAAATCCTGTTGCAAAGCCTCAGCCACAAGTGGATTCCATTCGATTTTCACGGCGGCGGGAATGTCTACACGTTCGACCATCTGTTCCTCGTAGGCGAGCAGAACAGGTTCAAATCGCATGGTTGAGCCAGATTGCTGTGTGGTCATCGGAGGCCGACCGGCCAGCTGCACGGCAGAATCGCGCAAGCCAAGACCGGCATCCTCGATGGTCGGTAGTTTCCACGTCTCGCGGTAAAGAGAAACGCCAATCGTGCAGGTGTTGGCACCAGCTGGCGAATCTGCCAGCATCTCCAGAGAATTAAACACCAGGCGGCGCGTGTGTAGCGCCGAATTGGCCAGCATCCTGGCGATTTGCGGCGTCAGGCGGTGCATACTCACTTCTTCCAGTACCTGAAGCCGGGTTGGATGTCCTGCTCCTCGTCGTAACGGAAGCGGATCAGGCGCTTGAAGATGACGAAGGTCTTGCTCATCTCATCATCCGTAAAGCGG
>JALWPC010000460.1 GCA_026995265.1 Paracoccaceae bacterium | reverse complement strand
ACTATGAGCTTGCGATAAAGAGGCAAAACCGAAAAGAGCTTGGGTTTGCACTCGAATCGATTGTGGGTCAAAAGCTTGATACTTTAAAGCCTACCACACTCAAAGAGCCCGATTTTAAAGAGGAGCAACTGCCGTTAAACCTCAAAGCGCAAGCCCAATCGATTGAGGCACTTTATCATCAGGCTAAAGCCCAAAGCAGCAGTTACCTTCCTACTATTATCATTAAAGATACCCTGCAGGGCGTGGAGTATTACCCTTCTAATTTAAATTTCCCGCCCTCTTTAGCCATTACTTTTCCTAGTGTCACAAACAAAATTCAGCTCATTGCCAAAATGACGCTTTTTGATTTTTTTAAATCCTCGCACGAAAAAGAGGAGCTTATGCTTAAAAAGCTCTCGGCTCAAAAAGCACTCGATTATAAAAAGCACGACCATGCTCTTAAAAAACAGCTCGCACGCATAAAACTTCAAACCTCAAAAGAGCGTATTGCTTCAGCACACAGCTCTTTTCAGGCCTCAAAAAAGGCGTATGACTATATCCAGAAACGCTATAAAGCTCATCTGGTTGATAGCAGCCGCTATCTCAATGCACTCAGTCAGCTAAGCCGCAGTCAAGCCCTTTTAAGTCGTGCTAAAAATGATTATCAAATCGCTTTAGCAAACTACTACTTTACCGTTGCAAAAAACCTTAAGGAGATGATCCAATGAACACCCTATTTAAAACAGCCCTAAGCCTCTTACTTTTAAGCACTTTAGCTCTTGCCCAAGATATTTATGCCACTTTTAATGTCGTAGCCCAAAAAAGAGCCACCCTCGCCTTTACGGCAGGCGGAACCGTAGCCAAGCGTTTTGTTGATGTAGGCGATCGTGTCAAAAAAGGGCAACTCTTGGCAGCATTAGATAATAGTGAGCAGCAAACGATGCTACAACTAGCCAAAGAGGATTATGAAAACGCCAAACTTGCTTTTGCCCAAAGCAGCCGCTCGTATGAGCGCTACAAAAA
>JALWPC010000459.1 GCA_026995265.1 Paracoccaceae bacterium | reverse complement strand
AGCGGGGCTATGACGTCACCGAATATTGCCTGACCGTGTTTGGCGGCGCGGGGGCCCAGCACGCCTGCGCCATTGCCGACACGCTGGGCATGACCACCTGCCTGATCCACCCCATGGCCTCGCTGCTATCAGCCTACGGCATGGGCCTGGCCGACATCCGCGCCAGCCGCGCGCAGGCGCTGGAGGCCGAGCTTTCCGCCGACACCCGCCTTGAAGCCGCCGCCATGCTGGAGGGCCTCAGCGCACAGGCCCTTGGTGAGGTGGAAGCCCAAGGCGTTGCGGAAGCCGACATCACCTTGCAAACCACCCTGCACCTGAAGGTGAAGGGCACCGATACCAGCCTCCCCATTCCCTTTGCCGATGAACCCACCATGCGCGCTGCCTTTACCGAGGCCCACAAGGCCCGCTTCGGCTTTTCGCCGGAGGATAGCCCGCTGGTGATCGAGACCGTCAGCGCGGAGGCGATCGGCACCGCGACGGACCTTTCCGAGCCGGAACTGGACACCATCACCCGCGAAGAAACCTACCCCACCGCCCTGACCGCCCCCGTTTACCTTGGCGACGCGTGGCATGACGCCCGCTTTGTAAAGCGCGAAGCCATGCAGCCCGGCGACACCCTCACCGGCCCCGCGGTGCTGGTGGAACCCCACACCTCTATCGCAATTGAGCCGGGCTGGCGGGCGCGGATCACCGCCCATAACCACGTGGAACTGGTGCGCTTCGAGGCCAAAACCCGCGACCACGCCATTGGCACCGAGGCCGACCCCGTGATGCTGGAGGTGTTCAACAACCTTTACATGTCGATTGCCGAGCAAATGGGTGCGGTGCTGGAAAACACGGCGGCTTCGGTGACCATCAAAGAGCGGCTCGATTTTAGCTGCGCAGTGTTTGACGCGGCGGGAGGCCTCATCGCCAACGCCCCGCATATGCCGGTGCATCTGGGCTCCATGGGGGCCTCGGTGCAGGCGATTATTGCGCAGAATCCCGACATGAAAGCAGGAGATGTGTTTGTGCTGAACGCGCCTTATAACGGCGGCACCCACCTGCCCGATATTACCGTGGTCACACCGGTTTTTGACGATGCGGGCGAGGAGGTGCTGTTCTACACCTCGGCGCGCGGCCACCATACCGATGTCGGCGGCCTCACCCCCGGCTCGATGCCGCCCGACAGCCGCAGCATCCATGATGAAGGCGCGCTGATCGACAACTGGAAGCTCGTCGATGCGGGCCGCTTCCGCGAGGCCGAAACGCGGGCGTTGCTCACCAAAGGCCCCTACCCCGCCCGCGCGCCGGAGATCAACATCGCCGACCTCAAGGCGCAGGTGGCAAGCTGCGAGAAAGGCGCGCAGGAGTTGCGCAAGATGGTGGCGCATTTCAGCCTGCCCGTGGTGCAGGCCTATATGAAACACGTGCAAAACAACGCCGAAGAATGTGTGCGCCGCGCAATTACCACCCTGAAAGACGCCGAATACACCTACAAAATGGACCCCGATTTTGACGGCAACCCGCGCGAGATTAAGTTGAAAATCAGCGTGGACAAGCAAGCGCGCACCGCCACCATCGACTTCACCGGCACCACGGGGCAGCTTGCGACTAACTATAACGCACCGGAGCCGGTGACTCGGGCCGCCGTGCTCTATGTGTTCCGCCTGCTGGTGGATGACAACATCCCGATGAACGAGGGCGTGATGAAGCCCCTGAATGTGATCCTGCCCAAGGGCACCATGCTTTCCCCGCAATATCCGGCAGCGGTGATCGCAGGGAATGTGGAGACCAGCCAAGCGGTGACCTCGGCGCTGCTGCTGGCGCTGGGCGTGCAAGCCGCCTCGCAAAGCACGATGAACAACACCACGTGGGGGAACGATACTTACCAGTATTACGAAACCATCTGCGGCGGCTCGGGTGCGGGGGTGCGCCATGACGGCTCCGGCCATAACGGCACCAGCGGCATTCATACGCATATGACGAATTCCCGCCTGACAGACCCCGAAGTGCTGGAATGGCGCTTCCCTGTGCTGCTGGAAGAATTTTCCATCCGCGAAGGCTCGGGGGGCAAGGGGCGGTTTAACGGCGGCAACGGCACCACACGGCGCATCCGGTTTCTGGATGATATGACTGTGGCAGTGCTTTCCGGCCACCGTGTCGTGCCCCCGCCCGGGCTGGCAGGGGGCACGCCGGGCGGGCTGGGCCGCACCCGCATTGTGCGTGCCGATGGGCGCGTGGAAGAGCTGGCCTCGGCAGATAAACGCGAGATGAAAGCGGGCGACACCTATTGGCTGGAAACCCCCGGTGGTGGTGGATACGGCAAAGCCTGATCGGCTCTTAATTCAACGCAAGCGGGTAGCTTTGCCCGCTGGCGCCACCCTGCGATCGTTGGTGTGCATGGTTGGCCACACAAAGGCGCTTCGCCCCTCTGGCGCAAGCGCATTCAATCCGGTGTATTTCTGAAAATCAGAACGTAATCAGCTTCTATTTTTCAGAAATACTTCGGGGGAGCGAAGCGGGGGCAGCGCCCCCTTTCGGCGTTTACCACAAGCGCGGTGATTGCAGAGCGGCGCGGGTGCAGACTCGTCAAGCCGTGCAAGACTTGACGCGCCGCCCCCGAGCCGAAGGCGAGGCCACGCCCAACTGCAGGGGTCGTTTGCGCAGCAAACGGCGTCCGGCAGGCGGGAGCGCTAGGTTTGGGCCTTTATCGGCCGCACCAGCGTTACGCCGAGCAGCATCAGCGCCATGGCCAGCCAGACCCAGCCGGAATAGGTTTCGCCCAGAAACACCATTGAGATAAGCACGCCCCAGCCTGTCACAAGATAGGCGACCTGCGAGGAAAAGACCGGCCCGGCGCGATGGATCAGCCAAACATACAGGATATAGGCGGTGATGTTCAGCGTAGCCCCGGCCGGAATGGCCCATTCCGGCGCACCCCACGGCTTGAACGGGTCAATCCACTGTCCAAGGCCGAGTGCCAGCGGCACAGCGAAGATCAGGGAAATGATCGTCGCGCCAAACAGAGTCTGGGTCGCGTCCAGCCCGCGCTCGCCCATATAGGTCAGGAAATTGCCCTCCATGCCGTAAAGCAGCGGCGCAACCGCCATGACCAGCACGAAGATATATTGCGACGGGTCCGGCAGGCTGGCCTGTGGCCCGATCAAAAGCAGCAGCGCCACGGCGCCGCTGAGTGCGCCCAGAAGGCGAACCCGGTTAAAGCGCTCAAAGCCCATGAGCAGCGCAATCGGCATGGAAAACAGCGGCACGAGGGCGATCAGGATGGAGATGATTCCCGCAGGCAGATGGGCGCTGGCGGTATAGGAAAACCAGTTCGGCAGCACTGTGCCCAGCATCGCCACACCGAAATATACGGGGAGGTTTTTGCGGGTGAAATTCAGGCGTTTACCGCGCAACAGCAGGAATGCCGCCGAAAGCGTTACACCAATCACCATCTGCCAAACCATAATCCCGAAGGGCTTATACCCCGAGGACACCGCGATTTTGGTGATCGGAAACACCGCCCCCCAGATCAGCCCCATGAACACAAGCATGGCGTAGTTGATCAGGGTTTTCACAGCGGTGACGGCCCTTGCTGGCTCAGCACCCCGCCCACACGCACCGGCTCGATGCGGGTGGCCTTGCCGCCCTCGGTCTCGATATACACCCCCGAAAGTGTGGCCTCGCCCGTGGCCGGCGTAAACCGCCCCTTGCTCATGCCCGTTAAAAATCGCCGCATCGGTTCCAGCGGCTCCATGCCGATCACCGAGTTATAATCGCCACACATGCCCGCATCGCTCAGGCAGGCGGTGCCCTTCTCCAGAATGCGCGCATCGGCTGTGGGCACATGGGTATGGGTGCCAACTACTAAAGAGGCGCGGCCATCGAGCCAATGCCCCATGGCCATTTTTTCCGAGGTCACCTCGGCGTGGAAGTCCACAATCACCGCATCGGCCCCCTGCCCCAAAGGCGCGGCCTTCAGGGCGGTATCGAGCGCTGAAAACGGGTCTGAAAAAGGCCGCTTCATAAACACCTGCCCCAAGGCCTGCGCCACAAACACCTTTTTACCATTGGCCGCCGTAAACACACGCGCCCCCACCCCCGGCGCGGTTTTGGCAAAGTTCAGCGGGCGAATGATACGCGCCTCGGCTTCAATCGCCTTCAGCATATCGCGCTGGTCAAAGGCATGGTCGCCCAGGGTCACAACATCGGCCCCCGCCTCGAAAAACCCCTGCGCATGGGCCCCCGTCAGCCCCATGCCGCCGGTGGCATTCTCGCCATTGACCACGACGAAATCCAGCGCCCAGGCACGCCGCATTTCCGGCAGGCGCGCGGCTATCGCTTTGCGCCCGGCCCGCCCCATGACATCACCAAGAAACAGTATTTTCATGGGGTCGAGGGATA
>JALWPC010000458.1 GCA_026995265.1 Paracoccaceae bacterium | reverse complement strand
GCGGTAAATTCTTTCCTTTCCGAGATGTTTCGATTTCACGAGTTCGAGGGTGTCGAGGTCGGTTTTCTTTTTTAGTTCATTTATCGTGCGATTAAGGACAAGCCATAGGGTGGAATAATATTTATAAGCCTGTGTCCCCTCTTTGATATTTAACAATTTAACGAGATGATCGTGCGTGATTTCTATGTAGCGATACGCTTTGAAGCTCCGTAAATATTCATACATTTTAAAAGCGTGTCGTGTCCGTAATTTTTGCGTATATTTGAGCAAATCGAGTTTAGTGAAATTGCCTTGTACCTGCATCTGATGCAAGATCAAAGGCGAAACCGATAAAGTAATAATCCATTCGTCGCCCTCTTTTTTCACGCCAGCATCGTTTAGAAATGAGGTTACATACCACTGGTATTTCGTCTCGTGAATCGGATGATAATAGTTATTCAGCTCGATTGTTTTTCGTAGCTCCAGAATAGCTTCTTTAATGATATCGACGTAACGGTTATCCTTCTCAAGAAGCATTAATTCCCTCATCGTCGTCATTTTAATGCGAAACTGATTATGCCTGTAAAGATCGTTCCGTTGAACGGCGTAATAAACGGCGTTCATCGCGCGACGCGCTGCGAGTGAATAGTCGTCGATGCCTCTGATTATTTCGTTTTTCTTGTGTATCGTTTTGCTCGGTTTTTTCTTTGCCATGCTGTATTGTATCATATTTTACAAGTTACAGTAAAATGTAAAAAACAAGTCCGTAATCTGTAAAAAAAACAAGTCCGTAAAATGTAAAAAACAAGTCCGTAAAATGTAAAAAACAAGTCCGTAATCTGTAAAAAAAATACCCCTCAAAGCCCGAAAAACAGGGCTTTGAGAGACGTCGTTAAGATGGGTTAAGATAGTAATAAGATAAAAAGTAAACCAAAAGCGGGTTTTTCGAAGCAAAAAAACGTTTCGAAATACAATCGGTACGCCTCGTTTCACTCGGCTCCTGTTTTTTGAAATGCGGCTGACGCCG
>JALWPC010000457.1 GCA_026995265.1 Paracoccaceae bacterium | reverse complement strand
GCTGAAACCGCGCCCGCATCAGGGGCAAAAGCACGTCTAAGCGCCGCACATCCAGAAACCGCTCATCCGGCCAGTCGCCATAGACCCGCCCCACAACCGAAGCCGGAAACGCCGCCACATCGTCGCGATACGCCTCCAGGGTCCCCGCCGACACATAGCATATCATATACACCCCCCGCCCATTCAGCCGCCGCACCAGCCGCGCGCTCACGTTGTCCGGGTCCGTATCAAACACCGCCACCGCGCGCGGCGCATTCACCCGCCCGCTCAACTGCCAGTCCCACGGCGCGCCCACTTGCGGCCCCGCCAACGCCGCACCAGCCCAGGCCAACAGCATCACCATGTGCAGAAGCCGCCCCATCACCCTATCCCGACGCCGGCGCACAAACCTGCACCCCCGTTGCGCCGGTCAATAGCGTGATCCGCCCGTTCTGGCGCACATAATAGCAGCGATTGTCATCCACGAACAGGTCCGCCAGGTCAAACGCCGCCCCGGGCCCGGTACTCAACGCCGCCCCGCGGGATACAACCGGCTGCAAAGCCATTACGCTGGCCCCCATTGGGGCAGCCCCCCCTTGTGCGCCCGACGGTGCCGGTGCATCGGTCTGACATCCCAAAAGCGCCAAGCTCAAAGCGCCAAAAGCCACTGTTTTCACAATCCAACCCTTTCCAAATTGTCCAAATATCCCGGGGGTGCGGGGGCTGGCCCCCGCTCCGGTCCCCGCGCCTATTCCACAATCTCCGCTTTTTCCAGCACCGCGTGCAGCAGCACATCCGCCCCCGCCGTGGCCCATTCCTTGGAAATATCCTCGGCCTCGTTATGGCTCAACCCGTCCACGCATGGGCACATGATCATCGCCGTTGGGGCCACCTTGTTGATCCAGCAGGCATCATGCCCCGCGCCCGAGACAATATCCATATGGCTATAGCCCAGCCGCTCCGCCGCATCCCGCACCGCGTTCACGCAGCTTTCATCAAAGGCGGGCGGGTCAAACTGCCCGACCACCTC
>JALWPC010000456.1 GCA_026995265.1 Paracoccaceae bacterium | reverse complement strand
CGGGCAATCTTGATGGAGACGTTGAACAAGGAGTGGGCGACCTGGCAGGCCACCATGTTGACCTCGTCCAGATGGGTCGCGGCAACGATCATGTCGGCATTCTCGATCCCGGCGCGCACCAGCACGTCCGGGTGCGAGCCATGGCCGACAACGCCGCGCACATCCAGATCGGTGGAAATCTGCTGGATCAGCTGCGCCGACAGGTCAATGACGGTCACGTCATTGTTTTCCCCGGACAACTGGCTGGCAATGCCATACCCGACCCGGCCCGCGCCGCATACGATCACCTTCATGACACTGCACCATCCTTGCGCGCCGGCCGGGCCTGAATGCCCAGGGATTTGAGCTTGCGATGCAAGGCCGAACGCTCCATGCCGATAAAACTGGCCGTGCGGGAAATATTGCCGCCAAAACGGCTGATCTGCACCTTCAGATATTCCCGCTCGAACTCGATCCGGGCATCGCGCAAGGGCAGGGCCACCAGCTTGTCCACCCCGAAAGAGGACTCCATGTCATCTGCATAGATTTCCCGCGGCAGTTGATCAAGGGTCAGGGGCTGGTCCGGATCGCCGCCGGCGAGGATCAGCATGCGCTCCACATTGTTGCGCAACTGGCGCACATTGCCGGGCCAGCTTGCGGCCTGCAAATGCACCATGACATCATTGGCGAACTTGCGTTTCGGCAGGCCGGCCGCCGCCGACAGCTTGTCGATGAAGTACTCCACCAGTTCGGGAATGTCCTCGCGCCGCTCGTCCAGCGGCGGCACCCGCACGGGCACGACATTGAGGCGGTGATACAGGTCCTCGCGGAACAGCCCCTGTTCGATCAGGGCGGTGAGGTTTTTGGAGGTCGAGCTGATCAGCCGCACATCCACCGCCACATCGGCCTCGCCGCCAATGCGGTTGAAGCGCGAGGCGACAAGCAGGCGCAGCAATTTGCCCTGGGTGGCCAGCGGCATGTCGCCAACCTCGTCAATATAGAGCGTGCCCATATGGGCCTGCTCAAACAGTC
>JALWPC010000455.1 GCA_026995265.1 Paracoccaceae bacterium | reverse complement strand
GCTCGGGGGCCTCGCGGTTGGGGATCAGCGCCGTGGTGATGACAATATCCATATCCGGCGCAATCTCGCGGAACTTGGCCAGTTGCGCCTCGCGGAATTCGGGGGAGGAGGGCTTGGCATAGCCGCCGGTCTCGGCCCCGTCCTGATTGTCCTCGAAATCAAGGTAGACAAACTCGGCCCCCATGCTTTCCACCTGCTCGGCCACCTCGGGGCGCACGTCAAAAGCATAGACCACCGCGCCAAGGCTCACCGCTGTGCCAATGGCGGCAAGGCCGGCCACGCCCGCCCCCACCACCAGCACCTTGGCCGGAGGCACCTTGCCCGCCGCCGTGATCTGGCCGGTAAGGAAGCGCGGGAAGTTCTCGGCCGCCTCGATCACCGCGCGATAGCCCGCGATGTTGGCCATGGAGGAGAGCGCATCCATCTTCTGCGCACGGGAAATCCGCGGCACCATTTCCATGGCGATCACGTTGGTGCCCTTGTCGGCGGCGGCCTTCATGCCCTCTTCATTGGCACCTGGGTTAAAGAAGCTGATCAGCAACTGCCCCTTGCGAAAGCGCTTGATCTCGACAGGCTCGGGCTGGCGCACCTTCACCACCACATCGGCAGCCTTCCACAGAGCCGCGGCGGTTTTCACCACCTCGACTCCGGCCTCCTTATAGGCGGCATCGGTAAAACCCGCCGCCTCGCCTGCCTTGCTTTCGATCACGCATTCATAGCCGAGTTTTTGCAGGGTCAGCGCCGATTGCGGCGTCATCGCCACCCGCGCTTCGCCCGCAAATATCTCTTTTGGCGCACCTATTTTCATCTCTGTCTCCACATATCTCAAATGGTTGGGATAAGTTGTCACTCAATATCTTTCATAGCTCTACCTTAATAAGGAGACTTTGCAAAGTTTCCAATGGGAAACACGGGCGGATTTCCGCACCTGCGGCAATTTGGGGCAAGCCCACCGCAACATCCGCCCCGTCACTCCGCTTAAAGGGGGTTTCCCTCTCTGCGCCCTTGACAT
>JALWPC010000454.1 GCA_026995265.1 Paracoccaceae bacterium | reverse complement strand
ACCTCATCCAACAAGTCGTCCAGCCCGTCATCCTCCGGCGCGGCCTCATCCAAATCTTCCGATATGTCGGCCAACAGATCATCCAGCCCGTCATCGTCCGCGCCCTCTTCCGGTGCGGCATCCGCCACCTCGTCCAACAAGGCGGCCAGCCCATCATCCGCATCGTCTTCGTCGGGCACCGCTGCCGCCACCTCGCCCAGAAGATCATCCAGACCAACGTCATCCGGCTCTTCCTCGTCGGGTTCCAGCGCCATATCCGCCAGAAGGTCATCCAGCCCGCCGTCCTCGTCGTCGTCTTCCGGGGCCAATTCGGCAAGGTCCGCCAGAATATCCGACCCATCATCCTTCTCGACATCTTCCACCACGGACTCGGCCATAGCACCCAATACGTCCGCACTGGTATCTGCCTTTTCCTCTTCCAGTGCTGCCGAGTCGGCAAGGCCCGCCAAGGCTTCCTCAACCGAGGGTTCGGCCACCTCGTCCTCAACCCCGTCGGCCAGTCCGGCCAGCACATCGGCACTGGTATCCTCTTCTACCACATCCGCAACGACCTCGCGGGCCATGCCGGCCAAGGCGTCCTCTACCGAACTGTCCTCTGCCTCCTCCGGGGCAGCCTCAGCCATTTCGGCCAAAATATCAAGGCTATCGTCTGGCACTTCGCCCTCGTCCACAGCCTCTGCCGCCATTCGGGCAAGCGCATCCTCTGCTGACCTGTCTTCAGCTTCCGGCTCTGGAGCCATCGCCGCCAGCCCTGCCAGCGTATCATCGGTGGTGGTGTCTTCCATCGGTGTTTCAGGAGCAGCACTCGCCATTTCCGCCAGAATATCGCTACTGTCATCCACCTGTTCCGTCGCCTCGCCTGCAGACGCCGCCAAACCCGCCAAAGCATCGTCAACCGACGTATCGGGTGCGGCGTCCTCGGGGGCCGCGTCGGCCATGGCGGAAAGCACCTCAACCGTGGTGTCTGCCACCTCCGCTTGCGCCTCGGGCGCTGCGGCCTTCATAGCCTCGAATGCCGCCGCCTGCTCATCAGCTTTAGCCGCCCCCAAAGCCAGCGCCTTTAGCTGGTCAGGGTTGGCCATCAAGCGCTCGATCAGGTCTTCCGCCCCCGCCTTGCCGTCCATATAGGTCATCAGGTTTTCAAGCTGGGTGCGCGCCTCCAGCAGCTTGCGCAGTGGTTCCACCTTGCGGGCCACCTCCGCCGGGCTGAAATCGCTCATTTTTTCAAACACGAGCTCCACCGAAAGCATGCCCTCGCCGGTGAGCGTATTGGGCACGCTGAACGCCGCCCGCGGCTTCATCGCCTTCATCCGGCTGTCAAAATTATCAATGTCGAACTCCAGGAATTTCCGCTCTGCCACGCTGCCCTTGGGCACCTCGGACTTGCCGGAAAGATCGGACATCACCCCCATAACAAAGGGCAATTGCACCTTTTTCGTGGCCCCGTAAAGCTCCACATCATATTCGATCTGAACCCGGGGCGCGCGGTTGCGGCTGATAAATTTCTGACTGCCAGACATGCTACCCCCTTTCCTTCAACAGCGCTTTTATTTCCGCCAGTTCGGCCCGTGTCTGGGCATTGGAGTCCGTCACCATCTTCAAAATCCGCTCCAGTTCCAGGTCCTGCGCTTCCTCCACAGCGGCCTGCATGGTGTTGACCAGAATACCGATAAACAGGTTGAGCACCGCAAAGGAGGTGGCCACAATGAAGGGCACAAACAACAGCCATGCCCAGGGATAAACCTCCATCACCGGCCGCACGATGCCCATGGACCAGCTTTCCAGCGTCATGATCTGGAACAGCGAATACAGGCTTTCGCCGATGGTCCCAAACCATTGCGGGAAGGTGTCGCCATAAAGCATCGTCGTCATGACCGCAAAGATGTAATAGACGATAAACAGCAGGATAATTACCGCCCCCATGCCCGGCAAAGCTTCCAGCAAGGCCCGGATGACCGAGCGCAGTTGCGGCACCACCGAGAGCAGGCGCATGGCACGAATGACCCTGAGCGCGCGCAAAACCGAAAGGTTGGCAGAGGTTGGCAGCAGGCCAATCGACACGATGACCAGATCAAAGATATTCCACGGCGATTTGAAAAAGTGCTTCAGCCCGTAGCCCACGAGCTTGGCGACCATTTCAGCCACAAATATCCACAACACGATATTATCGAACACCGAAAGCACTGGCCCGATAACCGCGCTCACACGGTCAGAGGTGCTCAATCCCAGAGTGAGTGCGTTCAAAACGATCAGGCCCAGGATAGAATAGCGGATGCGCGGGCTGTCTACCCAGTGCGCCAGCTTCCAGCGAAAGCTCCCTTCCTTTGCATCGGTAATATCAGCCATATAATCCCTCGTTATTCTTGACGTTTTGCAGCGTGTGCCAGCGACTTACGGTTCCGATCTCTATCTTTCATAGTATCGGACAGATTCCGTTCACTGTCATCAAATTTGTTGCACCCGGTCCTTCCTCAAGCCATTGCAGTCTCTGTCCTTTCTACTCAAACCGATAGGCAAATTCGCCATCCTCCACGCTGACATTTACCGCCTTCACCTCTTCGCCCAACATCATCCGGCGCAAGAACTCGCCGGAGATTTCCGGCAGCATCGAATTTGTCAGGATGGCATCAATCATCCGCCCGCCGCTTTCCAACTCCTGACAGCGGCCAACGATGGTCTCGATCACCGCATCGTCAAAGCTCAGCGGCACGCCGTGGTTTTCCTGCACGCGCTTCACGATGCGGTTCAGTTGCAGGCGGGTGATCTGGCCGATCATATCCGGCGACAGCGGATAATAAGGAATGGTCACAATCCGCCCCAGGAGCGCCGCCGGGAACACCTTCAGGAGCGGCTCGCGCAGGGCTTTGGCTATGCCTTCGGGTTCGGGCAGCAGGTCCGGGTCCTCGCACATGTCCATGATCAGCTCGGAGCCGACGTTGGACGTGAGCAGAATCAGGGTGTTCTTGAAGTCGATCAACCGGCCCTCGCCATCTTCCATGACGCCCTTGTCAAACACCTGAAAGAAAATCTCGTGCACGTCCGAGTGCGCCTTTTCCACCTCGTCGAGCAGCACCACCGAATAAGGCTTGCGCCGCACCGCTTCGGTAAGAATACCGCCCTCACCATAGCCCACATAGCCCGGAGGCGCGCCTTTCAGGCTGCTCACCGTATGGGCCTCCTGAAACTCGCTCATGTTGATGGTGATAATATTCTGCTCGCCCCCATAGAGCGCCTCGGCCAGTGCCAGCGCGGTTTCGGTTTTACCCACGCCCGACGGCCCCGCCAGCATGAACACGCCAATCGGCTTGCTGGGGTTATCCAGCCCCGCGCGCGCCGTTTGCACCCGCTTGGCGATCATCTTCATGGCGTGGTCCTGCCCGATCACCCGCTTGGACAGCGCTTCATCCAGGTGCAGCACGGTCTGGATTTCATCCTTGACCATCTTGCCCACCGGAATCCCCGTCCAGTCGCCCACCACTGCGGCGATTGCCTGGGCGTCCACAATCGGCAGGATCAGCGCGTTTTCGCCCTGCAGCTCTTCCAGTTCGGCCTGCTTGCCCTTGAGGGCGGCCAATAGGTCGGCGCGCTCCGCTTCGGAAAGCGCCGCCCCTTCCGGGGCTTCTTCACTATCCACCTCGCCCCCCTCGGCGCGCAACTTGGCCCGCAGGTCCAGGATCTCTTCAACAAGCGCCTTTTCGGCGGTCCAGCGCTGGGTCAGCCCGTCAAGCCGTTCTTTCTCGGCGGCCATCTCCGCCTCGACCTGAGCGCGGCGCTCCGCATCCTCAAACCCGGCGGTTTCATCGCGTTTGATAATCTCCAACTCGGTTTTCAGTGCCGCAATCCGGCGCTGGCTGTCATCCACTTCGGCGGGCACGGCATGCTGGCTGATCGCCACCCGTGCGCAGGCGGTGTCAATCAGGCTTACCGATTTATCGGGCAATTGCCGCGCCGGAATGTAGCGGGCCGACAGCTTCACCGCCGCCTCGATCCCCTCATCCAGCACCTGCACCTTGTGGTGCTTTTCCAACATGCCGACAATGCCCCGCATCATCAGAATGGCCTTCTGCTCGTCGGGCTCATCGACAATCACCGTCTGGAAACGCCGTGTTAGCGCCGGGTCTTTCTCGATGTGTTTTTTATACTCGGCCCAGGTGGTCGCCCCGATGGTGCGCAAGGTGCCCCGCGCCAAAGCTGGCTTCAGCAGGTTGGCCGCATCGCCGGTGCCGGCCGCCCCGCCAGCCCCCACCAAGGTGTGGGTCTCATCAATAAACATGATGATGGGGGTTTCCGAGCTTTGCACCTCCTCGATCACCTGCTTGAGGCGGTTCTCAAACTCGCCCTTCATCGAAGCGCCCGCTTGCAGCAGCCCCACATCCAGTTCCAGCAGCTTGGCCCCTTGCAATGCTGGCGGCACATCGCCCCGCGCAATCCGCAGCGCAAAGCCCTCAACAACAGCGGTTTTACCAACCCCCGCTTCGCCGGTGAGAATCGGGTTATTCTGGCGACGGCGCATCAGCACATCGACAATCTGCCGGATCTCCTCATCGCGGCCCACAATCGCGTCAATCTCGCCATTGCGGGCTTTTTCCGTCAGATCGGTGCAATAGGCCTCCAGCGCCTCGCCCGCGCCCATTTGCGCAGGGGCCATGGCGTCCGAGGCCTCGCCGGGCACCGCGCCACCGCCGACACCATCCTGCGGCGCTAGCCCATCCTCGGGCGAGCCCGCGCAGATGTCATAAAAATCATCGGCCAGCTCGTCGGCTTTCACCTTGCGGAACTCCGGCGAAATGCTGCTCAGCGCGCCCATCAAAGTCTTGGTTTTCACCATGCCCAGAATCAGGTGCCCGGTGCGGATTTGCGGGGATTTGTGCATCAGGCTCGCGTAAACCCAGGCCCGCTCCACCGTATCCTCAAGGTGCTGGGAAAGGTCGCTGATGCTGCTCGCGCCCCGTGGCAGGGCATCCAGCGCATCGGTGAAATCCTTGGCCACGCGGCCCGCATCCAGGTCAAAATGCCGGATAATCCGGTGGATGTCGCTATCTTGCCCTTGCAATATCTGATGCAGCCAGTGCACCAGCTCCACATAGGGGTTGCCGCGCATTTTGCAAAAGACCGTGGCTCCCTCAATGGCTTTGTATCCCAGTTTGTTCAGTTTCCCGAACAGTGCGACGCGGCTAATCTCACTCATGTTTACGCTCCCGGTTGTGCATCTGATTGTATGTATAATTGATCCAAGTCTTTGTCGCTTGGAGGGTTGCCCAACCATGTTGTCCAGCCAAGGTATACGCCCTTTGGCTCGGGTCGGGTGTCATCTTCTTGACCATTCCTGTTACGAATGGGCGCGGCGGGGGCGAAATCCTCCCCCACGGTTTCAAAGGCGATGGGGCGGGCTGGGGTGGCCCGTGGCAGCACCACGGTTTTTTCCAGGTCCAGCGGCGGTTCGGGGGCGGAGGCGGGTTCTTCCTGCACCTCCACCTGCACGGACAGCTCGTCATCCCCCATTGGCCCCGCCAGAATGGCCGGTTCCGCCTCGCCCGCTTTCAGCACCAGGTTCATGTCCCACATCAGCGCCTCGCCCATATAGTTGTTCACCATTGCCTTCAGGCGCTTCAGGCTCTCGCCTCCGGGCAGCAGGCGCTTATACTCGGCCAGCCCCACCGGCCCGACACGAAAACGAAACTTCGCTTGGCGCGTCCAAACCTTGGCTCCAATCGAACAGCTTTGCCCCAGCTTGGCGGGTTTATGCGGGTTACCCAATTCCCAAGTGTCTTGCTTATCCAACTCCAGCCACGTGCCCACAAAGCTTTCCAGTGTGGCGGGCGCACCAAAAAAACCCGAGATCAGCGCAACCAGCCCTTCTTCATTGCGGGGGCCATGGGCCAGCCGCCCTGCATAGCGCAACTTGGCGAGGTCGGGCAACGCATCCCGATTGGCAAACGCCGCCCCCCGCAGCCCGGCAAAGGCCGCCACCTTCTGCGCAAACGGGTCTACCTCACCTTTGCGGTCAAAGCTCGATGTCGGCTCGCCCGAGGCATAGGCACGGTAAAAAAGCGACAGCATCCGGTGGTGGAACATGTCGGCAAAGGCCTTGAAGGTCAGGTCGCGGAAGGAATGCTGGCGGTTATAGGCATATTCGGTGAAATGCAGCGGCAGGGGGCCGTTGGGGCCAAACAGGCCAAACATGTATTGCGCCAGCTCGCCCGCTTCCCCCGTCTCCTCATTATAGGGCACAAACCGCGCCACGGTGGAACTGGCAAAGGCCATATCAATCCTTTGCTTCAACCGCACCGCATCCTGCCGCGGCCGACGTGAGCGCCCCAGGCGGGGCTTGTCGGCATAGGCCGCCTCGATCAGGCGCAGGGCCTGAAATATGTGGTATTTCTCGGGATGTTTCTTGAGCGCCTCAAAGCGGCTCAGATCACCCGCCTCTTTCCGCTCATCGCTGGCCACCTTGCTATTTCTCCCCTGTCAGGACTATGAATAACCGTCTCGGTGAAGCTGTTCACCGACACATATTTTGCAAAAAACCTCTGCAGCACCACGCCGAGCACATAAACGCCGGTGCCTTCATAAAAACTCTCGTCAAATTCCACGTTCACTTCCAGGCCGCGCACGGCGGTGGACAGAACCTCGTCAGCCATCCGCCGCACAATCGGCACGGTCCAGACACGGGTAATGCCCTCCAACTGCTTGGATAGGGATTTATCACCCAATGGCCCGTAAACCCCGAGCAACTCGCGAATGGCCGCCGCCGGGTCGCCGCGGTCGGTTTCGGAAATCGAGAGGTAGTTCAGCGAAAGATGCGAGATCAGCCGCCAGGCGCTGTCGCCTTCCACCGCGAGGCTCGCGCGGGGGCGTGTGATCGGGGTAAGCGCGTTTACCGCTTTCACCGGCCCGCCATCGGGCAACTCGAAATCGGTTTCGTGCTTGCCGATGGTCAGGAGCATCGGCAGGTCGCGATTGGTGCACAGCGCCTTGATCGCCAGTTGCTCCACATCGCCGCCATAGGGGGCCTGGCGCTGGTCCACCAGGTTGATAAACACATCCGCGCCCAGATAGCTGGTGCGGGTGCCCTTCAGGCGCTGGCGCTCGGAGCGTTGATGCATCCGGCGGCGCAGGCTGTAATAGGCGTTGTAATTTTCCCCCGCCGCCGTCAGGTCATCGGCCGAGTAAAATGGCTCGAAGGCCACGTCATCCTTGCCCTCGGAAGAAATCCCCGTCACCTTTTCCACGCTGTAAATCTCGAAATCCAACGGTGCGGTGCGGTCGGGGATGATCTGGTAATCCACATCACGGCCATCCACATGCACCCGGTCGCAGCGCTTTTCAAACAGGTTGACGGCCGGGGTGGCGAACAGCTCAAAGGCGCTTGGCTCGATGGCCGCCGCCAGGCTGCCCATGGATTGCCTGAGCAGGATGAAAATATCCACCGCGTCGCCGTCTTTCACCTGCCGGATTATCGGCTGTAACCCGCCGATTTTGGTGAAGAAATAGCGGTTGGGCAGGGCGTAATATTCCTGCAGCAGGCGGTAGCCGTCAAAGCTTTGGCCCGGGAAGGGTAGAAGCGCCTGCTCGGGCTCGCAACCCGTGGCCGCGATGGTGTTCCAGCGGTTTATATAGGTCCAGTCATCGCGCGGGTCGGTGGAGCGGCCCGCCACCTGAATGCCGTCATTGGCAATATGCTCAAACAGCCGCCACGGCTCCCAGCCGGTGCCGGTCATAAACAGCGTCAATTCGTCCAGGCTCAGCTTGGCGAGGCCCGTATCGGTGAGGCTTTTCAGTCGCAGCCTGATCGCCGCCTTTGCCTCGCGGTTTTCCCCCACGCCCGCCGCCATAACCTCGCCGCGCCCGCTCAAATATTCCGCCTCTTCAATCTCGATCGGCCACAGGGTCACATCATGGGCGGTTTTGAATTGGCAGGCGGTGTTGTCCCCTTCGCGCAGCGGGCTGCGCAAGGTGGTGCCGCGCGCAAGCTTGAAACCGTTTTCCATACCGCCCTGCGTCGGGTCGGGCTGCAATCTGGCAATAAACATGCTCGGAGTCGGCGCAAGGTAATGCGGATAGACGATTTCCAGCAAATGCTGGGTGAGCACGGGATATTGCAGGTCCAGCTCCAGCTGCACGCGGGCCGCCATAAAGGCAAAGCCTTCCATCAGCCGTTCCACATATGGGTCAGCGATTTCCACCCCGTCCATGCCGAGCCGCGCGGCGATTTTGGGGTAGGCCTCGGCAAATTCCTCGCCCATCTCGCGCATATAGGCCAGTTCTTCTTCGTATTTCTTCAAAATGCGCGTATCCATGGCCTATCCCTTTACCACGGTCATATCGCCAGAAGCCAAATCAAGCTCTGTGCGCATAAACACTTCCACAGGCACCGGTTGGGCCCAGATTTCTGCGTGAATATTAAACAAAATGCGCGAATGTGTGCCCTCTGCCGTGGTTGAAAGCCTGACATCAAGGCTACCCTGCACAATGCGCGGCTCGAAGCGTTCAATAGCCTTCTGGATCATCCGCTCCAGCTCGTAAGACCGCGCCGCGGCCGCCTTTTTACCGGCAATATCGGTAATCCCGTAATTCAGGGTAGAGGCTGCCGCAAAGGGGTAGAGGTCCTCATCAAGTTCACCCTCCTGGTTCACCGTGTTCAACAGCCAGCCAAGGTCTCTGAGCACAATCTCCCGTAACTGCCGGATATCAATAATCTGGTCCCGCGCGCTTTCCTTAACCTCGGTTGGCTTGTCATCCGTTAGCCGGTCAAGGAGCGACGGTTGAAGGCGCTCGGTATCCCCGAGATCAGCCATCATCGCCGCCCGTATCAAAAAGCACTTCGCGCAGGTCCATCAGGGCAATATCTCCGGCATCGGTGGCAAAAAGACGCTGCCCGTGGCCAGCAAAAGTGTCGCTGCCAAGGTCTTCCCATTCCGTCACTTTTGCCAGTTTGATCGCATCACTGCCTTTGGGTGCACCTGGATAACGGGTGGGAATAAACCCGACCACTTCGCCGCCATTGGCCCATGTAATTTGCACCGGCGTCCAGACCCGGTCCCGCAGGTCTATCGGCTCTTCAAAGCTCAGCTTTTTAATGGCCGAAAACGGCACCCAGTAATAGTTGCCGTTCATCACCAGTTCCAGCAGGGGACCAAGGCGCATATCGGCATCGGCGATCCACTGAAAAGCCTGCCCGTCGGCTGTGCCGGAAACCGCTGGTGCAGCCTCGAAAGCATCCGCCCGCAGCCTGGCCGCCGCCGCGTGGTCGCCCCGCACATTGGCCCCGAGGGCTTCCACCATCAGGGCAATCCAGTCTTCCGGCTCGCCAAAAATCACCGGGGCCTTCTCGCCGGCAAACACCTTTTCCCGCACCAATTCGCAAATGATCGCCTCGCGGTAACTTTGCACCATCGGCAGGGTTTCGGTATCCATGCCACCGCACACTTTAAGCTGCTTCACCGCGCGCTCCCATTCGCCTAGAACCGCGAAAAGCTGAAACAGAAATATGCGTTGTTTTACATCCGAAGGGTCTTTGCGCACCTTGTCCATCAAGGCGGCAAGCGTTTCTTCCAGGGTTCCGGAATTCAGGATTTCTTCGGCTGACATAGCGCCCCTTTCACATCACACCAATTCGCCCAAAGCCTATGGCCCGGGCGAATTGCGTTTCAAGGTGGCCACCGTTTGGCGGCCAATGGCCCCTAAACAGCGTATTGGGCTGTGTTCTTGACACGGCTCCATTCGGCTATTTTTGTGCGCGATGCATCCATCGAGCCATCGGCCTTCTGTGGAATGTATTCCACTTTCATAGCGCCATACTCAAAGTTGATGCTCTCTTCGAGATCATCTTCCGAGCCCGTCCACTCGATATCCGCCACCATCAAATGCTTGAAGTGGAATTTCATAAAGGTTGTGCCGGATTCGGTGGTCGATCCACCCGCACGACGAAGCTCGATAATGGCTTCATCAAAATGGCGGCCCACGCAAAGCTGCTGAAACAGACCCGGGGATCCGAGATCGGTTTTTTTGGTAATCGCAAACACCTTGAATTTTGCTTTACCGGCACCGCCACCGCCCGACATCGAGCCAATCTTAATCTCGTTTTCAGCTCCGAAGGAAAAGCTGGTCAACTCGAATGCCCCTTTGCCCTGCATAGACGCGTCAAGCGTTTCGCCCGGCACCTTCTCTCTGTCTGCAGACGCCGTGAAGTAGAAAAATGAGTCCATTGCCATGGTGTAGTCTCCTATTTATGTTGCAATCTTTGCTATAATTTAATGCCCCGGGAAACGCTCGCCCCCCGGCAGCGGTATTATGTTACCGTTATTTCTTCTCAGAGGGCAGTTTCGAAACCAATCGTAGCGAAACAGACAGCCCTTCGAGCTGGTAATGCGGGCGAAGGAAAAACTTCGAAGAGTAATATCCGGGGTTGCCCTCGATCTCCTCGACGACCACCTCGGCGGCGGCCAACGGTCTTTGTGCCTTTACCTCTTCCGACGAAATGTCGGCATTGAAGTCAACGTAATCGTTAATCCAGGTTTGCAACCAATTTTGCATATCGTCCCGTTCTTTGAACGAGCCCAGCTTATCTCTTACGATACACTTCAGATAGTGTGCGAAGCGGCAAGTTGCAAACAAATAGGGCAATCTCGCCCCCAGATTTGCGTTTGCCGTGGCATCGGGGTCATCATATTCGGCGGGCTTATGCAGGCTTTGCGCGCCAATAAACGCTGCCAAATCAGAGTTTTTACGGTGCACCAGCGGCATCAGGCCATTATTGGCCAGTTCGGCCTCGCGCCGGTCTGAAATCGCGATCTCTGTCGGGCATTTCATGTCCACGCCGCCATCATCAGACGGGAAAGAATGGGTCGGCAGGTTTTCCACCGCGCCGCCGCTTTCCACACCGCGAATACGCGTGCACCAGCCATAATGTTTGAAGGATTGCGTGATATTGGTCGCCATGCCATAGGCCGCGTTGACCCATGCATATTTACCGCTATCGGCGCCTTCGGTATCCTCCTCAAAAGCGAATTCCTCCACCGGGTCAGTCTTGGCCCCGTAAGGGTGGCGGCCCAAAAAGCGCGGCATGGCCAGTGCCAGATACTGGCTGTCGGCGCTCTCACGCAAACTCCGCCATGCGGCGTATTCAGGGGTCGAAAAAATCTTGGTCAGGTCGCGCGGGTTGGCAAGCTCGTTCCAGCTATCCATCTGCATCAGGGAAGGGCTGGCCCCCGTGATAAACGGCGCGTGTGCCGCTGCCGCCACCTTGGACATTTCCCCCAGCAGCTCCACATCGGGCGGGGAATGGTCGAAGTGATAATCGCCCACAAGACAGCCGTAGGGCTCGCCGCCAAACTGACCGAATTCCTCCTCGTAAATCTTTTTGAAAATCGGCGACTGATCCCATGCCGTGCCCTTGAACTTGCGCATGGTTTTCGAAAGGTCTTTTTTCGAAATATTCATAACCCGGATTTTGAGCATCTCGTCTGTCTCGGTGTTGTTCACCAAATAGGACAGGCCGCGCCACGCGCTTTCCAGCTTCTGGAATTCCTCGTTGTGCAGTATTTCATTCACCTGCGCCGTCAGGGTTTTGTCGATCTCGGCAATGATGCTCTCGATGGTTTTCAGTGCGTCGTCAGACACAAGGTCGGTATTGGCCAGCGCTTGCTCGGCCAACGTCTTGACCGCCTCTTCCACCGCGGTTCTGGCGGTGTCGGATTTCGGGCGGAATTCCTTTTGCAACAGGTTGGCAAAATCGTCATTGGCAAAAATGCTCTCGCCAGCCTGGGCTTCCTGTTCTAGCTCAGCCATTATTCAGCCTCCCCCTCGTCATCGGATTTCGGTTTCGGTGTCGAGGCCAGCGCCTTCAGCAAAGCCGGATCCTGGGTTATTTTCGCCATCAGGTCTTCGGCCCCGGTTTTGCCGTCCATATAGGTCATCAGGTTGGAAAGCTGGGTGCGGGCCTCCAGAAGCTTGCGCAGCGGCTCCACCTTGCGGGCAATCGCGGCCGGGCTGAAATCATCCATACTTTCAAAGGTAATGTCCACCGCCATATTGCCTTCACCGGTCAGCGTGTTGGGCACCGTAAACGCCGCGCGCGGCTTCATGGATTTCATCCGGCTGTCAAAATTATCGATATCGAACTCAAGGAACTTGCGGTCCGCCACCGCGGGCAGCGGCTCTTCGGATTTACCGGACAGATCGGACATAACCCCCATAACAAATGGAAGTTGCACCTTTTTCTGCGCGCCATACAGCTCCACATCGTATTCGATCTGAACCCGCGGCGCGCGGTTCCTCGCAATAAATTTCTGACTGCTTGCCATTTTATCGTCCTTCCTGATGCCGAGGCTTTGCCCCGCTTAAATTAATACCCTTCGTCCTCAAGCCCGCCAATGGTGCGCACCTGGTTCATACCGTCCGAAGCCATATCCTTCATGATGGTGACAAAATCCGCCGCCACCAAACGCCGCGCCCGTTGAAGCAAAATCGGCACCGGGCTCGAAGGCTCGTTGCGGGTGTAATACTCGCAGATTTTGTCGATCATGCGGGTAACGTCATCGCGGGTGTTGATCGCCCCTGAAACCGATGCGCTCCGTGCGGCGGTCGGCGCATCGCCCGCATCTTCTTCATCGGCAACGGCCGCCTCGGCCTCGCCGCCGCCCAACACATTGGCAATCGCCGACTCGGCCTTGAAAAGCGCGTTTTCCAATTCCGAAAGATCCGGCCCCAATGCGCCGACCTTTTCATCAAAGACGGCGGTAATGGCCTTCACATGTTCACGTGACGCGCTGACGGCCTCGCGGATTGCGGCCATTGTCTCGTCGTCCGTGTCCTGAAACGCCGCCGAAATCGTGGCATGGTCTATCGGGTCCTGCCCCTCGGCGGGCGAAATTTCACCGTCGGCAATGGAAATATCGCGAAGAGAAAACCGCCCCATCGCGCGGCTATCGGTCAGCGGCGCGCGGCGCACGGCGCGAAGCACTGTGTCCGCCCCTGTCAATCCGCGAACGGCGTTGACCCGCATCGTCGGGTCATCGTCATCGTCTTCGTCCAGCTCGGGGTGCACACAGTCCCAATAGCGGTCCAACGCGCCATGAATATAGGCCAGCACCCGTTCGAACGGCACAAAGCCTTCGCTATGCAAACAGGCCTCGGCCAAAATCACAGCCGCGCGCAAATCCTTGCTCCGCTCCAGAATACCAAGCGCCGCATTGGCCACTTTGGGAAAGTCTACCTCCTCCCCCGCCAGAACAGAATCGCCCACCTGTTGCTCTTCTTTGGGCTTGGATATGGTTTCAAGTTCGACGAAATCCGGGTCATATTCCAGATCGTCCCCGCAGGCGGAGTCACCCTCGAACGCCAGTAACAACGCTTCAACGTTGATATCCATACTTCCCCCATTGCAAGGCCCGCACAAACGCGCGCCCACGGTTCTTACCAATTTCCGGTATCCTAGGCGCAAAAAATCAAGCGGGCAACATTTTTTCTCAAAGCAATAACAATAGTTTCGGGTAATTGTCTTCAAGTAGACAGCAATAACCGGCACCACGCTTTAATCGAACTGCGCAATGCCAAGAATATCGACAGGGGCTGGTATATGCCTTAGCATGGCCCAAATTTCTTAAGAGGGACACCATGAAACTGGTTCAAATTTCACTCGCCGCGGCCATAGTGCTTGCCCCAGCGGGCTGGTATCTGGCCTATTATCTTTTTTTTAGTATCAACAGCTATCCGACCCGTGAAGAGTTGAACGCACTTCAGGAAAAGCTGACAGCCCTCACGATAGATTTCAACAGCTTGCAACAGCAAATCACCAATCAGGGCCAGCGGACGGCGGATGCGCAAACCACGACCTATTCCGACAATACCAATGAAACCAACGGGCTGGCCGATATCTACACCCAGGTGGTTAATATCGCCGACCGGCGACATGTGAATGACGGGCTGACCAACTCCTCGTCCAGCTACCTTGTGGGCATTTTCGGCCCACCGCGTGAAGACCTCACGCAAGACTGCCAGCCGATGACCAACCCGATTCTGAAAGACCTCGTGGTTACCCGCGACGTTGGCCCCATTCGCGTCACCATGCTGGAACCGGCGATCATCTCGTTGCAACAGGTATTCAAAAACGTGCAGGTTTACGAGCCGGAGCTTTATGGCCGCATCGCTACTTCCGGCTCGCTTTGTGTGCGGCTTATTCGCGGGTCGGAAACATCCATCTCCACCCATGCCTATGGCCTCTCTGTAGACCTCAACATAGATGGACAGCTTGACACGTTGGGCGATGGCAAAACCCAGCTCGGCCTGACGATTCTGGCCGAATTCTTCAAGAAAGAGGGCTGGTATTGGGGCGCGGGTTTCAGCCGCGAAGACAGTATGCACTTTCAGGTATCACGCGAGAAAATCGAGACCTGGCGGCGGCTCGGGCAGATTCCCAGCGGCAACTAGAAGCGGATGTCCACATCCGGCAGGTCCAGCGCCTTCACCAGTTCCCGCACCTCCTGGCGGGCGGCAATGTTGGACAGACTCAGCCCCAGCCGGTTGCTTTTCTTGAGGTCCAGCAGGGTTAGCCCCATGGCAAACAGCTCCCGAAAGATCACCCGCTCGGAAAACCCCGGCACAATCCTAAAACCGATGCGCTTGGAGAGGTTCTCCAAGGCCTTGCCCACCTTGCGGCGGTTATGGGCCTGACTATGGGCCAGCCGGTTGCGCAGCACCACCCAATCCACCGGCTTTAGCCCTGCCGAGGCCCTGAGCTGGCGCGCCTCCCAGACCAGCTCCGCATAAACCGACGGCCCCAGCACCTTGCCGGATTTGGCATCTATCCGCGCCAGCAGGTCAAAATCCACCAGCGAATCATTCATCGGCGTGATCAGGGTATCGGCGACGGAATGCGCCATGCGGGCATAGCGGGTGTCCGCGCCCGGGCAATCTATCAGGATAAAGTCACAGCTTTCATCCAGCGTGGCCAGCGCCTGCGCAAAGCGCTCTTCCTCCTCGGCCTGCGCCGCTTCAATGCTGTCGGCCCCAGAGAGCCGCAGGATGAACTGGCGGGGCATGGAAAGCGCCAACCCGTCCCGCGCCGCCGTCGCCGCGCGGTTTTCCAGATAGCGAAAAAAGCTCTGCTGGCGCAGGTCAAGGTCCATTGCCCCCACCGCCTTCCCCGCCGCCATAAGCGCCGCGCAAAGGTGCATCGCCGTGGTCGATTTCCCCGACCCGCCCTTTTCATTCCCCAAAACAATCACATGCGCCACGGGTAAACTCCTCACTTAAGCGGTGGCACTATAAGGGCGGAAAGAGCGCTTGGGAAGGGGAATGGCGCTTTGTAAAACTGACCTCACTAAACCGGTTTAGTGGAGTTAATTGAATGCTGATATTCTCGTTTAATATCAACTATATTACGCCTGATTCCCCCGTAGAAAAATTACCCTGCCCATCAAAAAAGCCGCCCCGAACCGGAGCGGCTTTTAATGTTGAAAAAGCTCGGCCTAAAACCCGAGGCCCTCGTATTTCTTCTTGAACTTGGACACACGGCCGCCGGTATCCAGCAGGCGATGGCCGCCGCCGGTCCAGGCGGGGTGCACGGTCGGGTCAATGTCGAGCGTCAGGGTGTCGCCCGGTTTGCCGTAGGTCGAAAAGGTCTTGTATTCGGTGCCGTCGGTCATCTTAACCGTAATCTCGTGGTAATCGGGGTGGATGTCGTTTTTCATCGTTTTATCCCTTCGCTTTCAGCGGCTTGTAATGGGTATCCTCGGCGATACGGGCCGCCTTGCCGCGGCGCGAGCGCAGGTAATAGAGCTTGGCGCGGCGCACACGGCCACGGCGCACCACGGTGATGCTGTCGATATTTGGCGAGTGGAGCGGGAATACGCGCTCAACGCCCTCGCCAAAAGAAATTTTGCGTACGGTAAAAGAGGCCCCGATGCCGCTGCCACCCTTCCGCGAAATACACACGCCTTCATAATTCTGCACACGCGAGCGGGTGCCCTCGGTGACTTTATAGCCAACGCGAATGGTGTCGCCGGCCTTGAAATCCGGGATGTCTTTGCCGAGCGCGGCAATTTGCTCGGCCTCGAGCTGTTCAATGATATTCATCACATGTCCTTGCTCACCTTGTCGGTGAAGTTGCGCGCGTCCGAGAGCTCCTGGTCTTCCACCGAGTCCGCATTTGCGCTCGCCAGAGGTCGGGACGACATTAGTTTGGTGTGGCGTTTCAGCGTTACTTTGAAGCCCGCGCTGCCATATGAGGGGAGAACCTCAAAAGCGTTACGGCCCGTAAAACCAAGCGGCCTGTTGCCAACACCCCGCCAGACTGCACGAATCGCACATGCCAAGCGGAGATCGACCTGCGCCATATACTGTGAACCCAAGCCACATTCAAGCCCCGCGCGCCCCGCACGCAATATATTTCCCCCCAAACTCCAATTACCCCTTGAACCCCCCCTAGATTCGCGGATACACCCATCGGCGGAGACGTGGCCGAGTGGTCGAAGGCGCTCCCCTGCTAAGGGAGTATACCGGGAACGGTATCGAGGGTTCGAATCCCTTCGTCTCCGCCAC
>JALWPC010000453.1 GCA_026995265.1 Paracoccaceae bacterium | reverse complement strand
TATCGTAGAGGCTGTTGCGCTTGGTTTTTGGAAGAGGCACTTCCTTAAACTCATCTCGCGATTGGATGTACTTTACTTCTTTAACAGTTGGGAGCGTTTTTATGTCAGGCAATTGGTAATCAACTATCAGAAATTTTCCTTCTGGATTAAAGCTTAAATCGTATGATTTGGGGAAGTAGTCGGGATATTCGGAATTGGATAACACGATATCGCAATAATCTAAAACGGCTTCAACTTCACCTCGCAAATATGCTTCGCGTTTTTTATCTATCGTCGCGTTATTCTCGTCCCGCTTTCGGATATATTCGTCTTTGGCTTGTTCCCATTCTTCTATTGCTTTTTCATATTCAGATTCGGCTTTTTCCTTTTCCTTTACCCATGTAGCATAGTCCCGCTTGAAACGTTCTTTTGCCGATGTCAATTTTTTTGTTTTTCTCGATTGTATGAACCAATCCAACAGGCTTAATCGAGGACGATACTTCACATCTGTGCTTTTCGGCTTTCGCCCGATTTTTGGTTTTTCAGGTTTGGGAATCGAATACTCATCGTAGTTTTTAAGGCTTTCCCAATCGACAACAGTATCAGCATCAAGGGACTGTACCAAAATATTTTCTAAAACATCTATTGCTGCTTGAGCCGCCTGAGTTTTCTCGGCGGCAAGTTCGAGTTTCTGTTTTCTGTCAAGAGCGCGTCGCTCGCGTTCTAACCGAGCTTGTTCAGCAAGCTGTTTGCGCTTCCACATTTCATCCCATTGCGCCATTTTGGCTCGCGCTTTTTGCTCAACTACATATTTACTGTCGCCGCGAATAAGTTGATATTTTTTCAACTCGTCATGCCAAACTTCAACATAATATCTGCGAAGTCCTCTTTTTGTATAAGTTGTTTGGATTTTTCCTTGTCTGCTCATTTTTTCTGATATCCCGTTTCATCTACGCCATTTTTAGAAGTCACGAAGCCAACGAGAATCTTCCCCGCCTACAAAGTCTCACCCAAAGCCAATTCAGGCGCAGCCG
>JALWPC010000452.1 GCA_026995265.1 Paracoccaceae bacterium | reverse complement strand
CGGCGTTGTTGCATAAAGGGTGGTGGAGGCCGACTTCCCGCTTCTGCCAGACATCAGCTCATTTTCACGCTGACGGGCATGCCTAGGTCGGTGAATCGGTTAAGGCAGTTCACGATGACTGCGGCTTCGGTTTTCTGGTTCGGCAGATTGCGGGATTTGAGGGTTGGCGTAAATACTGTTTTGATGCGGTGCATTGCGGTCTCGGCAAGGCTTCGTCGATGGTAATTGGCCTCAACCTTCCATGCCTTCGAGCCGACCTCGGTGACCCGCTTGACGATGGCACCGCGTGTTGGTGGCGGGCCCTTGGCACCCGGTGGGGGCAAGATAGCCGCCCCTTTTCGCGGCGGGATGACGGGGGTGGCCCCCTTCGCAAGGATGGCCTTATGACAGTCAAAACTGTCATAAGCCTTGTCGGCCGAGACCTGGTCCAGCGGCATGTCCACCTGCGCCAACACTTCGGGCAATACCGGGCCGTCATGTGCGTTGCTCAGGGTCAGTTTGTGGGCCAAAACCGCACCCGTGGCCTCATCCACCCCCAGATGCAGCTTGCGCCAAACGCGGCGTTTGGAGGCCCCGTGCTGGCGGGTTTTCCACTCCCCTTCGCCAAACACCTTGAGGCCGGTGCTGTCTACAACCAGATGAACCGGGCCATCTCTGCGCCTGGGCTTTGGCACGGGCACCCCCGCCGCTCTGCGACATAGCGTGGAATAATGCGGCACCGGCAGCTCTGGCAGAAGCCGGGTTGCGAGGCTGGCCAGAAACCCCTGCGCCTGACGGAGGGTCAGGTTAAACACGACCCGAAGGCCAAGGGCGCAGCGGATCGCCAGATCGCTATAAACACACCCCTTGCCGCCCCGCGCCCGCCAGCCCAGGACAACCTCTTCGCTCAGCCACAGCGTCACCGAACCCCGTTTGATCAGAGCTCGGTTGTATTCCGGCCAGTTGGTGACGCGATATCGCGGCTTCGCGATGACAGACTGCGGGCGGGTTCGGTGTTTCTGTGCCATCCAACG
>JALWPC010000451.1 GCA_026995265.1 Paracoccaceae bacterium | reverse complement strand
GAACCCTTTTACACCACCAAGGCCCCGGGCAAGGGCGTGGGCCTCGGCCTCGCCATTTCCGCGGGCATCGCCACCGAAATGGGCGGCCGGCTGATGGCACAGAACGCCACCCCGCTGGGCGCGATTTTCACCCTTGAACTCCCCCTGGCCCAAAGCAACAAAGAGGCAGCAGCATAATGGCAGACGACTATAAAATCGCAATTATCGACGACGAAGCGCATATGCGGGATTCCATCTCGCAATGGCTCGAACTCAGCGGGTTCAAAACCCAGACCTTCGAAAATGCCGAGGTGGCGCTGGCGGAAATCGGCAGCCAGTATAAGGGGATCGTGGTGTCGGACATCCGCATGCCGGGCATTGGCGGCATGGAACTCCTCAAGCGCCTGCACAGCACCGACCCGAGCCTGCCGGTGATTCTGATCACCGGCCATGGCGATGTGCAAATGGCGGTGGAGGCCATGCAGATCGGCGCTTATGACTTCATGGAAAAGCCCTTTGACCCCGAGCGCCTCGCCGACCTGTCCAAACGCGCCATTGCCGCCCGCAAGCTCACTCTGGAAAACCGCGCCCTGCGCCGCGAGCTTTCCGATGGCAGCGTTTTGTTGCGCAAGCTGATGGGCACCAGCCCGAGCATCGAAAAGCTGCGCGAGGATATTCTGGACATCGCCTTTGCCGACAGCAACGTGCATATCTGCGGCGAAACCGGCACCGGCAAAAGCCTGATCGCCCACGCCATTCATGCCTGCGGCCCGCGCCAGGGCAAGGACATCATCACCCTGAATTGCGCCGCTCTGGATGAGGACACCCTCGCGAAACACCTGTTCGGCCCGTCCGATTCCGCCGATATCCGCCCGATAGCCGAAAGCGCCGAGCCCTGCACGCTGGTGCTGGAAGACGCCGGCGAGCTTACCCAGGATATGCAGGCCAAGCTCCTGAACTTCATCGAAAAGCAGGATAGCGCCGATGGCGAACCGCCGCGGGTGCGGATCATTTCAGTGTCCAGCCTGGACGAGGGCGCGCCCAGGCTCAAAGACCAGCTCCGCCCCGAGCTTTACTTCCGCCTGGCCAGTATGGAAATTCTGGTGCCCACGCTGCGGGAGCGCGGCGAGGATACGCTGGTGCTCTTCTCCCGCTTCACCCAGCTTTTCGCCGAGGAATACGGCATAGAGCCCCCCGAGATTTCCGCCAATGACGCCGCCAACCTGCTGAAAGCCCAATGGCCCGGCAATATCCGCCAGCTCCAGAACCTCGCCGAACGGGTGGTGATGCAAAGCCAGCACGGCCCCGAGGAGGTGAGCAAACTGCTGGCCAGCGCCGCGGACGCGCCCAGTAACGAGGCCCCGGGGGAAAAGCCGCTGAAAGAGCATGTGGAGGCCTTTGAACGGATGCTGATCGACAACGCCCTGCGCCGCCATACCGGTTCCGTCGCCAAGGTGATGGAAGAACTGGTGCTCCCCCGCCGGACGCTGAACGAGAAAATGGCCAAATACGGACTGAGCCGCGCGGATTACCTGTAAACACCCGCCACAAAGCCCTTCCGACGCTGGCCACACGCGCGAAAGGTGCAACGCGGCGCGGGCGCGACCTTGCCACGCAATGCAACACTCAGACGCGCCGCCACCGCGCCGCAGGCGCGGCGTGGGTCCGGTGCCCCGGCACCGGAAACCAAGGCTAAAAACCGCACCTCTGTTTAGAGGCACCACTCCCCTGTTTAATCACTCAACCTTTTGGTGATATTTCCAGAAGGACAATCAGCCAAGTTCGCCGCATATCCCAACCGAAAAACCCGGTAATATTATCGGTTTAACAGTAAAGAAAACAACCTATCACGTTGTTTTATTGTATTATATTCGGTTTTTGTTCGACCCTATAAAACCAGTTTTATAAGGTCAATCAAACCAGAAGACACAGCGCAATCCAAAGGTGATTATTCTTTCATTGGAAACTCATACCCGTAGCGCCGAAACGTCTCTCCCCTGCTATTGTCCGGTGCATACGCACCGGACCCACGCCGCGCCTGCGGCGCGGTGGCGGCGCGTCAACCATTGCGCGGCTTGGCAATATCCTGCTCGCGCCGCGCTGCCGCATTGTGCTTTTGGCAAGACGCAGTGGCGACCGCGCAACAAAAAAGCGCCCTTGAACCAGGGCGCTTTTGCCGAAGAGTATCGGTTCTAGCGCACGTAATTATAGTTTGAGATCACGCACACATTCACACCATATTTCAACAATTCCTGGCCGTTGCTAAACCGCGCTTTGAAGTCAAATGTGCAGGCTCCGGTGCCATCATCAAAATTAATGCTGACAGAGCGGCCTGAGGGCAGAACAGTGGTCGGGCCGAGCTGTTCAGGCCCCCAGGAGCTCGATGCGCTACTTGATGCATAGAAATGTGTCATGGTCATACCTGTAAGGTTATTGATATTCACAACACGATTGATTCCGTCATTCCCGCCAGATGCAACATAGGTCGTGCCACCAGTATCACATGCCGAAAGAGCCAGCAGGCCCAGGAATGCAAAAGCTAATTTCTTCATTATTTCCTCCTCTGTATTATTAAAAGGCATTACACACGAAATGTTGCATATTGTTACAAATCTGTCAAATTTATTAAATTCTTATACTTTATACGCTCTTATTGCGGCTTGAAGATCGCCATAGCCGGTGAACCTTCGCTCGAATTCCAGCCCCAACCGTTCTGCAGCCTCCCTTGCGGCTTTGGTCAGGCCGGCGTCTTCGGTTTGCGCCAGATAGACCAGTTTTTCATAATTGCCAAAATACAGGTCGCGCAATTCCGGGTGGTTATCCAGCCCCATGGGCTTCCAGACAAAGGCGTCAAACTGGCGGGCCAGAAAGTCGGTCAGGTAAAAGCTGGTCACCTCGCCCCGCGCGGCGAAGGCTTCATTGCCCTCGAAAAACGAGTAACAGTGCGGGCCCGCGATCATCTCCACCCCGAGCGTTTTGCACCGGTCAGCCAGCCGCCCGCCGGTGCCGCAATCGGCATAGGCCACGAAAATCCGGCTATACGCCCCCCGCGCGGCCCGCACGGCGGCCTCTACCGCATCGGGAATCCGCTCCGGGTGCAGGTGCAGTTCGGCGGGCAGGCAGCGCAGTTCCATATGCTGCCAGCCATTCAACTCGATCAACGCCAGCACCTCGCGGGCCAGTGCGCCGCAGGCAAGGATCAGCGTGGTTGGCATCAGCCCTGGTTATGCTTGCGCGCCATGAACTCTTTGGCGGTTTCCACGGCCACGGCGGCGTCACGGCAATAGGCATCCGCGCCGATGGACTTGCCGAATTCTTCATTCAGCGGCGCGCCCCCCACCAGCACGATGTATTCATCGCGGATACCCTGCTCTTTCAGCGTATCAATTACGGTTTTCATATAGGGCATGGTGGTGGTCAGCAGCGCCGACATGCCCAGAATATCGGCCTTTTCCCGCTTCAAGGCCCCGATATAATCCTCCACCGGATTATTGATGCCAAGGTCGATAATCTCGAACCCTGCCCCCTCCATCATCATCGCCACGAGGTTCTTGCCGATGTCGTGGATGTCCCCCTTCACCGTGCCGATCACCATTTTGCCAAGCTGCGGCGCGCCGGTTTCCACCAGGAGCGGCTTGAGAATCTCCATCCCCCGTTTCATCGCCCCCGCCGCCAGCAGCACCTCGGGCACAAACAGGATACCATCGCGAAAATCTATGCCGACAATGCGCATCCCCTCCACCAGGGCCTTGGTCAGGATGTCGTAAGGGGTCCAGCCCCGTTTGAGCAGGATATTCACCCCTTCGGCGATTTCATCGGCCATGCCGTCGTAGAGGTCATCGTGCATTTGCAGCACGAGTTCCCCGTCATCGAGTTCATCAAGTATGAGATCGTCTTCTTCTTCGTCTGACATCGGGCTATCCCTCAGTTATTTCTGTCAAGTTTTGGCGCATTTGCCGGAGATCACTTAGCGATAACCGACAAGGCCACGTCTCACAACGACTATTTGCGCCTGCGCCGCGTGCGTTTGGGAGCCGTCGCCGCGCCGGTGCCGTCGCTTTCCGAGGAAAACCCGCCGAGCACCTCTGTAATTTCGGCCTCACTCGGGGCCGGGCCCAACGGGGTGTCTTCCAGCGCCTTGCGCATGGCCTTCAGGTGCTCGGGCATGGTGCCACAACAGCCGCCGATGATTTTGGCACCGGAATTGCGCACCATCACCGCGTATTTGCCCATCAGCTCCGGCGTGCCGTCATAATGGATATGGCCGTGCACGAATTTCGGAATCCCCGCATTGCCTTTGGCGACAATCGGAAGCTCGGGGTTAGCCGCCGCAAAACCCTGAACGGTGCGCAGCAGGTCCGCCGCGCCCACGCCGCAATTGGCACCAAAGGCCAGCGGGCGGTTCTCTATGCCATGCACCATTTCGACCATGCCCGAAGACGT
>JALWPC010000450.1 GCA_026995265.1 Paracoccaceae bacterium | reverse complement strand
ATGCGGCTCAGCAAGTACTATTGCTTCACCTGCTACCTGAAACGCCATGAAACCGAAGATATAAACCGGCTTCTTCCGGCAAATATACGCGGCAACATCATCTCGTTGTCGGCCAAAGACCATTATGTCCGGATTATCACGGATAAGGGCGAACATATGGTCCGCATGTCCATGAAAGACACTATTTCCCTGCTGCCGCCAGAAAGCGGCATGCTGGTGCACCGTTCCCACTGGGTCTCATATAATGCCATGTTTTCACTAAGTAAAAATGCAGAGCGCTTTCTTCTGAAACTTCGCAACGGCACGCAGATTCCGGTATCCAAGGTCAATGTCCCCAAAGTGAAAAAAATACTGGATGCGCGGTAGAACCACCAAAACCGCACGCATATCAACAAATTTCCACAGTTTGGCAGATTTTCACCTTCTATTTACTTTTAAAATTTGTAAATATGTGGTGAACAGAAAGGCGCTTTAGTTATATGAAGGACCATCGTGTTTCCTGTTTTCACATATATTTCCGCTCGCCTGAAAAAGCTTGACCAGAAGCGTGCCGCCTATCATGACAGGGCGATTCTGGCATTGGAAAAACTCTATTTGCGCAGAATGCAAACCGGAAAACCCACTTTGAAAGATGCCTTGGCGGCGACCGACAAGGTTATGAAGGCCCATTTTTTTATTCCTGATCTCTATTTCATTCTAGCCGGAATTCTCGTCATTGTTTTTTCTTCCGGTGTTTTTTCTGAACCCGGTGTTGATTACGGTTTCATTCTTCCCTTCCTTGTCGCCAGTTCGGGGCTATGCGCCAGCCTGGTCGCCATTGCGCTGGCCTATATCACCGTGCCGATGCACTTTCTTTTCAGGGCCAATATTTGGCTAATGACCGGCGTGCATGTTGTGCTCACATCCGTTGTTTTCAGCGCAATTCAGCCCCATTATGCCGCTCTGTTTCTGGAAGAAGGGGTGGCTCCGTTCAGTGCGCTCATCCATCCCGTTCTCATATTTTTCGGGTTGGCTGAATTCTATATGCTTTTCCGCCTAAATTCATATATCAATATAGATTCATACGTCGCGCGCCACATCCTGCCCGACATAGAATCCCATATCCCTCCCAAAGTCAGAGGCCCCCTTATATCTATGAGTTCACAAGACCATTACCTTGAAATCGTAACGGAAAACGGCAGCCATCTTATCCGCCAGACCATGGCAAAGGCTGTCACAATGGTGCCGGAAGACGCCGGATTGCGAATTCACCGCTCTCATTGGGTGGCCTTTAACGCGATTGTCAAAATGGAGAAAACGGCCGAGAAATACACGGTATTGCTAAAAAACGGCCAAACACTTCCCGTAGGAAAATCAAAGGTCGAGGAACTGCAGGCCTTTTTGGACAGTCGCTAAAGATACGCTGAAAATTCGGCCAGCACCCGCTCGTAAATACCGCGTTTGAAGGGCACGATAGCGGCGGGAAGATCCGCCGCATCCATCCACTTCCATGCGCTGAATTCGGGGTGGGCTGTGGCGATATTCACGTCAGCATCCCGCCCCTTGAACCGCATCAGAAACCAGCGTTGTTTCTGGCCCCGAAAGCGCGGCTCGCCCGAGCGGCGCACCCAGAGCCTGGCCGCAAGCTCTTTGGGGAAATCGTATTTTATCCAGTCTTTCGAGACCGCCAGCACATCGACCAACCCCGCCGGAATGCCGGTTTCTTCCTCCAACTCGCGAAGAGCGGCGGCCTCGGGTTCTTCGCCCTTGTCAATGCCCCCTTGCGGCATCTGCCATGCTTCGCCATCCGTGTCTAACCGTTTGCCAACAAACACTTTTCCGGCATCATTCAGCAGCATGAGCCCGGCATTGGGGCGGTAGGGCAGCGCCAGAAACTCTTCATCCGTCATCGGGAAACCTCGAAATATGGGGGGCCTTGCAGCCCCCCAAAATGCCTTATTGCCCGCCAAACACCGTAATGCCCTTGATCAGGTCAATGGCATAGGCAAGCTGGTTATCCTGCACCTTGAGCTTGGCAGCGGCCTCTTGCGCGGCGCGCTCCGCCTCGATCTGGGCGCGCTCGTCCTCTGTCAGGCTGTCATTGGTAATCGCGCCCCTGAGGTCCGCTTCCGAGCGCCGCTGCGGCGCGTCTGCGGCGTTCGGGTCTTCCGGTGCGGGGGGCACATATTCCACGATAATATCCGGCTCGATCCCCAGCGCCTGAATAGAGCGGCCCGACGGGGTGTAATAACGCGCGGTGGTCAGGCGAATGGCGCCGTTCCCCTGCAACGGCATAATGGTTTGCACCGAGCCTTTACCAAAGCTTTTGGTGCCGATAACCACGGCGCGGTGGTGGTCCTGCAGGGCCCCCGTTACAATCTCCGATGCCGAGGCCGAGCCGCCATTGATCAGCACAACCAGCGGCTTGCCATTGGTCAGGTCGCCCTCAGTAGCGGTGTAGCGGCTTGAATCGCGGTCATTGCGGCCACGGGTGGAAACAATTTCGCCCTCGTTCAGGAAGGCGTCGGAAATCCGAATGGCCTCGCTCAGCAGCCCGCCCGGATTGTTGCGCAGGTCCAGCACGAAACCGTCGATATTCTCGATGCCGCCGGCGGCCTCGATCTCGCGGGCCATGCCGTCGGCCATATTCGGATAGCTCTGCTCGTTGAAGGTGGTGACCCGCATCACGATAGTGCGGCCTTCGGTGCGCACTGTGGCCGCTTTCAGCTTGATTACCGCCCGTGTCAGGGTCACGTCAAAAGGTTCGGCGTTGACATCCCGCACGATGGTCAGGGTAATCTCGGAGCCAACCGGCCCGCGCATCATGTCTACCGCCTCGTTCAGGGTCAGGCCCAGCGTCGGCTCGCCATTCACCGCCGAAATAAAGTCGCCCGCCTGCAGGCCCGCTTCGGCCGCGGGCGTGCCATCCATGGGCGACACCACCTTGACCCAGCCCTCTTCCTGCGTCACCTCGATGCCCAACCCGCCAAACTCGCCGCGGGTGTCAAACTGCATTTCCTCATAGCTCTTCGGGGGCAGATAGCTGGAATGGGGGTCCAGCGAGATTAGCATGCCGTTGATCGCGGCGCGGATCAGCTCCTGGTCATCCACCTCGTCCACATAGGATGACCGGATACGCTCGAATATATTCCCGAACAGGTCAAGCTGCTCATAGGTGTTCGGGGCCTGATCGGCCTCCTGCGCAAAGCTGGGCAATGCAAGCTGGGTGCTGGTGATCAGCCCCGCCGTAATGCCGCCTACGGCTGCCATCCAGTATTTGTTCATAAAGTCAGTCCTGTCTAATTGGTGGCGAACCACATTTCCGGGTCCACCGGCATTCCATTTTCCCGAATCTCTATATAGAGGCTTTCGGCACCCTTGTCATTTTCGCGTCCGCTTTCCGCGAGGAACTCGGCGGAATCCGGCATCTCTCCCCCAAGAAGCCCCATTGCGGCCCCAGATTCAAGCACTTCTCCCGCCTTCACGTAAACTTGTCCGAATCCGGCATAAATTTGCAACTGGTCGGGGGCCGGTTCCAGAATAACCACCTGCCCGTATTCCAGAAAATCCCCCGCAAACCGCACCACCCCCGCTTGCGGGGCCGAAACCAGCGAGAGCGCGGGCGCGGTAATCACCATACCGGGCTGGCGCACCCCTGCCCTGTTGGGCTCGTTAAAGCGCCGCGTGATGGTGCCCGTGACCGGTAAAGGCAAGCGCCCGCGCAGCGCCGCCACATCCGCCAGCGCCGCCCCCGAAGGAAACCGCGTCTTCAGGGCCGCGGCCAGCGTGGCCAGGTCCTGGCTGGCCTGCGCCAGTTGCGATTGCCCCGCCGCCGAAACCGGGTCGGTCTCGACCGGCTGTTCCTCCCTTATTGCAACGGTCAGCACATTGCGGGCACGTTGCAGGGTGCCCAGCGCCGTTCGCATATCGGCCAACGCAGTATCATGCAAATCGTTCAGTGCCGAAAGCGTGGACATCTCTGCGCGCAGCCCATCTGCCTGCGCCCGTAACACCGGCGTTACGGCGGCCAGCATAGCCCCCGCCCGCACCGAGGCCGTGGCCCCTTGCGGGTGCAGCACCGAAAGCCCCGCCGGTGCGCTTTGCAATCTGATCAAGGTGGCCAGCAAGCGCCCCAGCTCGGCGCGGTTCGCGCCGAGTTCGTCCATCTTTTTAGCTTCCTCGGCCTTAGACGCCTGAAGCGCCAGCCGCAAAGAAGACAGCCCCGCCTCAAGCCCGCGAATAGCCGTTGACAGCGCCGTCACCCTGTCCTCTGCCGCTTCGGCCGCCGCCAGCGCCGCACGCGCCGCCTCTATCTGGCTGGACGCCTCCCGCAAGGCCGTCACAGGGTCTGGCTGCGCCCAAAGTTGGCCAGCCATAAGTAAAAGGATAACGGTTATCCTTTTCAATGGGTTATCAATGACGCACCGGTCATTTCCTTTGGTTTTT
>JALWPC010000449.1 GCA_026995265.1 Paracoccaceae bacterium | reverse complement strand
AATACAAATAATACAAACAATACAGATAATATAGATAACACAACAAAACCAAAAGAACCTAAGGCTGGTTATTTCTCAAATTTAATATTATGAAATCTAACTAATTTTATATGAAGTGCTGCTAAATGATTAGTTGATACAATGTGAACTATTGATAAAACAGTATGATATTTATCATCATTAACACCTAAATATGCTATAAAAGCAGATAATGCTTTACTAAAAATGTTTTGAAGAAAACCTATGGCTAATAATATGGATAAACAACAAAAAGAATGGAGTGATGCTGTAGATGCTTCTACTAAATGAATTAATGATGCTATATGAAATGTAGCTACATTTTGATGATACTTTTGATGAGCTGAAGACCATCCTATAACTACAATGGCTTGAGATATAGCACAATTTGCTATGACATTAGCTATAGCCCCAGAAGTAAAAGTCCCTTGATTTATTGAAAAAGTAACAACCACATACCCATCTGTAGCTAAATACATTAGTGCTATAACAAATGCTACTGAGAAATTAGCAAAAGTAAAATGAGTAAGATTAGCTTGAAAGTGAGTATCTTATTTATGAAAAACAGCTTGAAAATCAATATGACAACTTGTAGCATTTAATGCTAGTAAATGAAAATGAACATCTGAAAATGAGCTGATAGCAGCAGCTTTATTATGAGTAGGTGCACACTGATTATGAGTTTGACTATGATGAGCTATGAATTATATTAAAAAGGCTTTAAGCCAAATGCCACCAGAAACTATAGCACTTCTTAAACAGATGACACCAGAAGAAGTAGATATAGCATTAAAATCTTTAAAGAGTTGAGATACTAAATCTATAGTTCATAGTATAGAAAAAGCTGTAAAAAAATATAAAAATAAAGTAAATAAAGTTCCATCTGAAAAAGTGTTAGCTGAAAAAATAAATTATAATGTAGAAAATTTACCAGATAAAGAAAAAATTATACCAGCTAAAAATGTAATTAATGATTTAAATAAGTTTTTAAGATGAGA
>JALWPC010000448.1 GCA_026995265.1 Paracoccaceae bacterium | reverse complement strand
TGGACACCTTGCGTGCGGTGTGCGGGGTCGATGACGAAGACCTCACCGACATGATCCGGGAAATCCGCACCCTGACCCCCAAGCCCGGCCAGGCCTTTGGCGGCGAAACCGCGGCCCTGGTGGTGCCCGACGTGCTGGTGAAGGAACGCCCCGATGGCGGCTGGTCGGTGGAGCTGAACAGCGAAACCCTGCCGCGGGTGCTGGTCAATGCGCGCTATTATGCCGAGGTCAGCGCCAATTTGCGCAATGAGGAAGAAAAGACCTTTATCTCCGAATGCCACCAGAATGCCAGCTGGCTGGTCAAGAGTCTGGACCAGCGCGCCCGCACCATCCTGAAGGTGGCGCGCGAACTGGTGCGCCAGCAGGACGCCTTTCTGGCGCACGGGGTGGAGCATTTGCGGCCGCTCAACCTGCGCACCATTGCCGAGGCCATCGACATGCACGAGTCCACGGTCAGCCGGGTGACGTCAAACAAGTTCATCCAGACCCCGCGCGGCATTTTCGAACTCAAATACTTCTTTACCGCGGCCATTGCCTCGTCCAATGGCGGCGCGGCCCATTCCGCCGAGGCCGTGCGCCACCGCATCAAGGCGCTGATCGAGCAGGAAAGCCTGGGCCATGTGCTGTCCGATGACCGGATCGTTGAACTGTTGCGTCAGGCCGGGATTGATATTGCGCGCCGCACCGTGGCCAAGTACCGTGAGGCCATGCACATTCCCTCATCCGTGCAACGGCGCCGAATCCTGAAGCAAAGCGCCTGAAAACAAAGGGTAAATATGGGCTGTGCAGAAACATTGACGGGTCCGGGCACAGCGCATAGGTTGCGCGGCTTTTACAGGGTCCTGCCCGTCCGGCCCGTGCAGGCGGATGCCATGTTCCACGATGAGCCAAAGGAGTCATGCCATGACAATCCAGATTGTCAGCAAGGGGATTGATGTCAGCAAGGCGCTGCGCGCGCGGATTACCGAACGGCTGAAAGAGGGGGTCGAGAAATACTTCAACCGCCCGTCGGAGGC
>JALWPC010000447.1 GCA_026995265.1 Paracoccaceae bacterium | reverse complement strand
ATCATCCAGCGTGTCAATGGCGTAGCCGAGCCGCTGGAGCGCCCGCCCTCGATGCAGCTTTCCAAAAGAAACCTGGACCTTGTCAGGCTGGGCATGTTCAAAGTTGGCAACGAAAACCGGGGCACCGCCTATCGGTCCCGTATTAACGAACCCTCGTTTGCAATGGCCGGAAAAACCGGCACCGCGCAGGTGAAGGGCATTAGCACCGCAGAGCGCGCAGCAGGGCTGAATAAAGACGAAATCCCCTGGAAATACCGCGACCACGCGCTTTTCGTCGGTTTCGCCCCCTATGACAACCCGCGCTACGCCATTTCGGTGGTGATCGAGCATGGCGGCTCCGGCTCCGGTGCCGCCGCCCCCGTGGCGCGGGACATCATGCTGCGGGCGCTTTATGGCACCCAGCCGCCGCTTTCGGCCTATCCGCGCAGCCAATGGCCCGCCATTCGCACGCAACAGGCCGAAGAGCCCGGGCCCAACCCCAATGCCGTGCCCGATACCGCAGGGAGTGACCGCGCATGAGCTTTCTGGACCCGAGCCTCAACCAGGCCCCGCGCGGCTGGCGCAAAATCCTTTATGTAAACTGGCCGCTGGTGCTCTTGGTCACCGCCGTGGCCTGCTTTGGCTTTCTGATGCTCTATTCGGTGGCGGGCGGAGATTTCAGCCGCTGGGCGCAACCCCAGCTTATCCGCTTTGGAATTGGTATGATTGTTATGTTTGCGGTTGGCTTCACCCCGCTGAGCTTTTGGCGACAAGTCTCGCCCCTTGCCTATATCGCCGGGCTTGGCCTGCTGGTTTTCGTGCTGTTTTTCGGCTCTGTCGGCATGGGCGCGCAGCGCTGGATTGATCTCAAATTCATTCGCCTGCAGCCCTCCGAACTGATGAAAATCGCCCTCGTCATGGCCCTTGCACTTTATTACGACTGGCTCCCGCAGGAAAAGGTCTCGCGCTTTGGCTATGTGCTGCTGCCTCTGGCCATGATCGCCCTGCCCACCATGATGGTGGTTGTGCAGCCCGACCTCGGCACCGCCATATTGCTGATCGCCAGCGGCGGGGTTGTGATGTTTCTGGCTGGCGTCAGCTATTGGTATTTCATTGCCGCCATCACCGTGGTTGCGGGCACCGTTGCCGCCGTGTTTTTATCGCGCGGGAAAAGCTGGCAACTGCTCAACAATTACCAATACAAGCGGATAGACGTATTTTTGAACCCCGACCTCGACCCCCTGGGAGACGGCTACCACATCACCCAATCCAAAATCGCCCTTGGCTCGGGCGGCTTGTCGGGAAGGGGCTTTATGCAGGGGCCGCAATCCCAGCTCAGCTTCCTGCCCGAGAAGCAAACCGACTTCATTTTCACCACCCTGGCGGAGGAATTCGGCTATATCGGCAGCACTTTCCTGCTGATTCTTTACACCCTGATCATGATCTTCGCCATTTCCGCGGCGATGAAAAACAAGAACCGCTTCGGGGCGCTGCTCATTGGCGGCGTGGCCTCGACCTTCTTCTTTTACTTCGCGCTGAATATGGCGATGGTGATGGGGCTGGCCCCCGTGGTCGGCGTGCCGCTGCCGCTGGTCTCTTATGGGGGCTCGGCGATGCTGGTGCTGCTGGGGGGCTTTGGCCTGATCCAGTCCGCCCATATCCACCGCCCCAAGTGAGGTTTGCCCATGCCCAACGTGCTGTTTGCCGGGACCGAAGAAAATTGGGAGACCTACCGCAAGTTGATCCCCGAGGCGCTGGCGGCGCGCGGGATAAAGGCGCGCTTTGGCCGGGACCTGCCGCCCGAAGAGGTGGATTACATCGTCTATTCCCCGCTCGGCCCCGTGCAGGATTTCGCGCCGTTTACCCGCCTGAAAGCGGTGCTGAGCCTGTGGGCAGGGGTGGAAAAGATCGTCGGCAATGAAAGCCTGACCGTGCCGCTGTGCCGAATGGTGGATACGGGCCTGAAGCAGGGCATGGCCGAGTGGGTGGCGGGGCATTGCCTGCGCTATCACCTTGGCATGGATGCCCATATCGTGAACCCCAGCGGGGCGTGGAGCTCCGGCATGGCCCCACCGCTGGCGCAGGACCGCACCATCGGCATTTTGGGCCTTGGCGCGCTTGGGAAGGCCTGCGCGGCGGCGCTGACCTGCCTTGGCTTCAAGGTCGCGGGCTGGTCGCGCAGCTTGAAAGAGATCGGGGGCGTTGACTGCTATGCGGGGGTCGAGGGCCTAAGCACCCTGCTCGCCCAAAGCGAAATCCTTGTGCTGCTGCTACCCCAAACCCCTGAAACCACCCATATCATCAATGCCGAAACCCTCGCCAAGCTCCCCCAAGGTGCCCGCCTCCTCAACCCTGGGCGAGGCCCGCTGATTGACGACGCCGCCCTGCTGGGCGCGCTCAATGCTGGCCACATCGCCCACGCCACGCTGGACGTGTTCGCCGTCGAGCCCCTGCCCAAAAACCACCCCTATTGGGCGCACCCCAACGTCACGGTTACCCCCCATATCGCCTCGGAAACCCGCCCGAAAACGGCGGCCGAGGTGGTGGCCGAGAATGTGGCACGCGGCGAAAGCGGCAAACCATTGCTCAACATTGTAGACCGAAGGCTAGGCTATTAACCGTCGGGCTTGCCCGACATGCGCTGACGAGGTGGCCCGAAGGGTCGCCGAGGAAGCGCACCGCCAGACCTGTCCGGCAGCTCCGGGTTTGCTTTGACTTCGGGGCGCGCAAGCCCACCCCTCAGCCAAAGCACATTTTCAGACATGCTGAAAATGCCTGCCGCTGGCCGTGGCCTCGCTGCGCTCGGTGGGCCAAGCCTTAAGCGTCTTCCATCGCCTCCAACTCATCAATCATCCCCGAGATCATGCTCAGGCCCTTGTCCCAGAAGCTCGGGTCGGAGGCGTCCAGCCCGAAGGGGGCGAGAAGCTCCGAGTGGTGCTTGGAACCACCCGCCTTGAGCATTTCGATATACTTATCCTGAAAGCCCTCCAGGCCCTCCTCATAAACCGCATAAAGCGCGTTCACGAGGCCGTCGCCGAAGGCGTAGGCATACACATAGAACGGCGAGTGGATGAAATGCGGAATGTAGGTCCAGAAGCTCTCGTAGCCCTCCATAAAATTGAACCCCTCACCGAGGCTTTCGCGCTGCACCTGCATCCAGATGTCGTTGATCTGGTCAGGGGTCAACTCGCCCTGCCCCCGCGCTTCGTGCAACCGGCATTCAAAATCATAAAAGGCGATCTGGCGCACCACGGTGTTGATCATATCCTCGACCTTGCCCGCCAGCAGGCGCTTGCGGGTGGCCTGATCGGGGGCGTCCGCCAAGAGCTTGCGGAAGGTGAGCATTTCGCCAAACACTGAGGCGGTTTCGGCCAGCGTCAGCGGGGTGTCGGCCAGCAATTCGCCCTGATCAGCGGCGAGAATCTGGTGCGCGCCGTGGCCCAGCTCATGGGCGAGGGTCATCACGTCGCGCTGTTTGCCCAGATAATTGACCAGAATATAAGGGTGAACATCCGTTACCGTTGGGTGGGCGAAGGCGCCGGGGGCTTTGCCGGGCTTCACTTCGGCATCTATCCAGTCGCTATCGAAAAACGGGGCAATGATCAGGCTCAGCCGGTCGTCAAATCCGGCATAAGACTCCAGCACGATGTCGCGGGCCTCGTCCCATGTCACCAGCGTGTCATCGTCATCGGGCAGCGGCGCGTTGCGGTCCCAGACCTCGAGCTTATCCAAGCCCATCCACTTGGCTTTCAGCGCGTAATAGCGGTGGGAAAGCTTGGGGTATGCGGCCACCACCGCATCCCGCAACGCCTGCACCACTTCGGGCTCCACATGGTTGGCAAGGTGGCGGGACATTTGCGGGGTTTCCAGGCCGCGCCAACGGTCAATGATCTCTTTTTCCTTGGCGAGCGTGTTGGTGATGCGGGCAAAGAGCGGCAGGTTTTTGGTGAACACTTCAGCCAGCGCCCTGGCCCCGACCTCGCGGCGCGCGCGGTCGGTGTCGCTCAGCAGGTTCAGCGTCGCCTCAAGGCTGATCTCCTCGCCGTCCACATTAAAGGTCAGCCCCGCCATGGTTTCGTCAAACAGGCGGTTCCACGCCGCCGCGCCGACCACCGAATTATCGTGCAGAAACTTTTCCAGCTCGTCGGAAAGCTGATAGGGCTTCATGGCGCGCATCCGGTCGATCACCGGTTTATAACGGGCAAGGGCGGCGTTCTCGGCCATCAGGGATTCCAGCGCCCCGTCCTCGATCCGGTTCATTTCAAGGCTGAAAAACACCAGCGGGTTGCTCAAATCAGTAATTGCCGCCTGCATGTCCGACATGAACTTGGCGCGCTCACCGTCGGAGGTGTTCTGATAATAGCGCAGCCCCGCATAGGACATGATCCGCCCCATAATCCCCTGCATGGCCTCGTAACGCTCGATGACCCGCAGCATTCCGGCGGCATCCTGCCCTGCCAGC
>JALWPC010000446.1 GCA_026995265.1 Paracoccaceae bacterium | reverse complement strand
GTGGTCAAAGCGCGAGGTAAACTCCCGATCCCATCCCGAACTCGACCGATAAGACCCGCCGCGCCGATGGTACTGCGTCTCAAGACGTGGGAGAGTAGGTCACCGCCAATCCAAAAACCTTCAGGGCTCTCTAAGCGATATGAAGCAAAAAAGGCCCTCCAGGTTGGCGGCCTTTATTGCGTTTAAGTACACTGCTGGCGAGCTGTCTTCTGCGACTTTGCAACATGGTCGCTTAGGCGGGCCTCCAAAAGTCCAGCGCCTTTTTGTTCACCAGCGTGACTTGCACAAAGCTCACAAATAGCAGCAAATACCAAGAGCCGAGCTTGGCGATATTGGCAAAGTTGAACGCGTGGCTGCCCGCATAAAGCCACGTGCCTGTTAGGGTGCCTACGTTTTCCGCAAGGTAGAGGAACAGGCTGGAGAGGAAGGCCGCCACCACCAAAGGCATCCAGAGCCGATGGCCAAACGGCGTGAAAGTGATGCGCACGCGCCAGAATACCAGCACCGTGGCGACAAAAAGCCCGTAGCGCATATCCCAGATAAAATGGTGGGTGAAGAAGTTGCCATAGATCGCCAGCGCCAGCAACACCGTGGCCCAGAAGGGCGGGTAGTGCTCGAACCGCATGTCAAAGATCCGGATGGCGCGGGCCATGAAGCTGCCCACGCTTGCATACATAAAACCCGAAAACAGCGGCACACCGCCAATTTTGAGCAGCCCCGGCTCGGGGTAGCCCCACGACCCCATATGCAGCTTGAACACCTCCATAATTGTGCCGCTGACATGAAACAGTAAAATTACCCGCGCCTCGGCCCAGCTTTCCATTTTGAAGGTAAGCAGCGCCACCTGGATGCTGACCGCGTACACCACCAGAAAATCATACCGCGCCAGTGCTGCCCCCTCGGGCCAAAGCAGCTTGGTAGCAATAATCGCCAGCAGCATCAGCCCCGCAAACAGGCAGGCCCAGGCCATTTTCAGGCCAAACATGATAAATTCCACTAGCCCCGTCGGCAGCCGCGCCCGCATATAATCGCCCAATCGGCGCTCGATGCTCAAATTTGATTTACCCATAAAAAGCCTTTAGCATGAAATGCCTCTTCTTAAGGCATATATACAATAGAGCACACAAAAAAGGACCGCTATGCCTCGCTCAATGCCCACATTTTTTATCCCCCACGGCGGCGGCCCCTGCTTTTTTATGGAATGGAATCCGCCTGACACATGGACAGCTATGCGCCGCTTTCTGGAAAGCATGGTGCAAGACCTTCCGGCGCGGCCCAAAGCCATTCTTGTCGTCTCCGCGCATTGGGAAGCCGAAAAGCCCACCGTGACCAGCCAGAAAACCCCGCCGCTACTTTATGATTATCACGGTTTTCCGCCCCACACCTATGCGCTCGAATGGCCCGCTCCCGGCAACCCCGAATTGGCCCAAGAAGTGCAAAGCCTGCTGCAATATGCGGGCATTGAAACCGCGCACGATGAAAAGCGCGGCTTTGACCACGGGGTCTTTGTTCCGCTCAAACTGGCGGTGCCAGAAGCTGACATCCCCACCGTTGCCCTTTCGCTCCAATCCGGCCTTGACCCGCAGCGGCATTTTGAAATCGGCGCCGCCCTTGCCCCCCTGCGCCAGCAAGGTGTGCTAATAATTGGTTCCGGACTTAGCTACCACAATGTGGGCGCGCTAATGGGCCGCGTGGGGCCAAAAGGAGCGGCGGAATTTGATGCTTGGCTAACAGAGACCATGCAAGCCGCCCCCGCCACCCGCAATGCCGCGCTGATGCGCTGGTCAGAAGCCCCCGGTGCCCGCCTTGCCCATCCGCGAGAGGAACATCTGGTTCCGATTTTTGTCTCTGCCGGTGCGGCAAGCAACGAGGCCGCCATAAAAACCTATGCTGATGAGGTCAACGGCGCAGCAGTCTCGGCTTTTCGTTTCGGCTAAACACCGTATATGGTGGTTTCCTATTGCACTGCTTCCATATAAAGTGGCAGAAAACCAGCAATTCAGGAGGCCCCATGCCCATCACCCCCGAGCAACAAGCCGAAATCGAGGCCCAGCGGGCCATGCGCACCGAAACCCTGCGTGCCACCGCGCCGGGCATGGAGCAGCACCTCTATACCGCCCACGAAGTCCTCGACCACGGCTTCGTGCGCGTGATTGACTATATGGGCGACGATAGCGCCATCTGCCAGGCGGCACGGGTGAGTTATGGCAAGGGCACCAAGGCTGTCAGTAATGACAAGGGCCTTATCCGCTACCTGATGCGCCACTGGCACTCCACCCCGTTCGAGATGTGCGAAATCAAGCTGCATGTAAAGCTGCCGGTGTTTGTGGCGCGCCAATGGATCAGGCATCGCACGGCGAATGTGAACGAGTATTCCGCCCGCTATTCCATCCTGGACCGCGAGTTCTATATTCCCGCCCCCGAGCACCTGGCGGCGCAATCGGTGGTGAACAACCAGGGCCGCGGCGCGCCGCTGGAGGGCGAGGAAGCCGCCCGCGTGCTGGAAATTCTGAAAGCCGACAGCCACCGCGCCTATGACCACTACGAAGAGATGATCTCGCAAGAGGGCCAATCCGGCCTTGCCCGCGAGCTGGCGCGGATGAACCTGCCGATGAATATCTATACGCAATGGTATTGGAAGGTCGACCTGCACAACCTGTTCCACTTCCTGCGCCTGCGGGCCGACAGCCACGCCCAATACGAAATCCGCGTCTACGCCGACGCCATCTGCAAGATCGTGGCCGACTGGGTGCCAGCGGCATTTGGGGCCTTTGAAGACTACCGTATGGGCGGCGCCCAGTTCTCGGGGAAGGGGATGGAGGTGTTGCGTAGAATGCTTAAAGGGGAGAAGGTGACGCAGGAGACCAGCGGGATGAGCGCGGGGGAATGGCGGGAATTGATGGGGAGTTTGGAAGGGTGATTGCCACAATAGCTCAATATTTGGTCAAATGCCCATGGATCTATGTGTTTTTCCCGTAGAGAACATGCAGATGGATCATTGGGTTTAAGTTGTTTTTACCTTCTGGGTGAGTGCAGGCTTGCGCAAATTTCTTAAGGGTGAGATAATGCTTTGAGAGCGACAGAGTTATGAGGAGTATTGGAATTGGCAAAAAATCGGAAGTTTATTGTTTTTCATCTTAGCCTAATAGAAGTTCGTGAACCAACATTTGATACTCCCAAGGTCACAAGAGAAAACTGGTTGAGAGAATGCCTGTTCAATCAAATTGAGTTTTCTCATCGCGGGAATAGTTCACTTGTTTGGGTTCCGCAGCCGGACATTGACGATTGTATTTTCGGAATAGTCCAAAGAAAAAAACCTCACTTGCACCACCTGCCACCGAGACAAGGTGGGCAAGAGACAGTCAGTGTGGAGTGGCAAGGGGCATATGTGTTGCTTGACCCAACACATCATGAAAATGGTCAGAGAATTGCGGTCGAAATAGATGAAGTTGGCACCCCATCAGCTCTATTGGGTTCCCTCCTTACTCATTTGAATAGTAAGAATGATCGCCCATATACCATTGAAGCCGAGCCTATTTTTGACGGAAACAATTTTTGGCGATTTGCTGAGCGACATTCAAATGTGGTTAGATATATAAAATTTGAATTTGTTGTTCCGAACATGTGGGGCGCGGAAAGCGCATTGGAAAAGGACTTGAAAGACACAGGAAAGGAGACCGGAGCTGAGAAGGTCAAAGTCCAAATGGAAGCTCAAGATGGAGTTTCGGTAAAAAACAAAAGAATTATTGATGGAGTCAATTACGCCGAAAAAGGGGCTGGTGCGATCACAGCAAAGTCAATTGACGGGAAAAGATTTTCCTCTAAGAACAAACTGCGAACAACCTTGATCCCAAAAGATGGAGATTCGAGCGAAGAAACCAGAGAAAGCATTATTAAACACAAGGATAAAGTATTGGGAAATGACTAAAATTGATCATAGAATGATCTTTATTTTACTGTCAGTGTTTTTGTATATGGCGAGTTATTCCTCGCCCAATGCTCTAGGTGATTCCAACGAATTTCTCAAAGAATTTGTTGGATCATCATTTTTATCAGTTCTTGGATTTATTACGGCAGTAACAATGGCGGCTGTAATAAGTGTGCATTTGCATCTTAATCATCTAGCAGATGCCACAAAAAGGAGCTTTGATCGGACTAAACAAGCATTAAACAAGTCTGCTACTTCTTTGATTGTCATTTTTGTATTTGCGCTAATCATAGTTATTTTTAAGCAAACATTGCCAGAAGGCGAAATTTGGGAAGCCTTTGCAAATTCATCAGCAATTATACTGATTTTATTCGACCTTTCAGTGATGTTGGATATTTCTCGGACCGTCTTAAAAATTCCTCCCGCAAAAGATATTAAGAAACCGTAGGGTGCGTGGTTTCCACGCACCATACTTTGGCACCCCCCAACGCTCGCCCTTTGCCGCAAAGGTGC
>JALWPC010000445.1 GCA_026995265.1 Paracoccaceae bacterium | reverse complement strand
CGGCCCTATCCGGTGCGGCTCACCATGCGCAGCGTGGACAAACCCGGGCAGTTTACCCGCATCACCACGCAATCCGCCGAATTCGGGGTGGCGATTCCGGGCTATATGTTCACCCGCTCCAACCTGCAAAATCCGAGGTAAATGATGCTCGCCGCTCTTGCATGGCGCAATATCTGGCGCCAACCGGTGCGCACAACGCTGAGCCTGATCGGGCTGGCGTTTTCCTCGCTGCTTCTGGTTTTTATGCTGTCTTTTCAATTCGGTGTCTATGACACGATCAAGGTTGGCGCGCTGGGCCTGCTGGACGGCTTCGGCCAGTTCCAGCCCGAGGGCTATAATGACGACCCCGACATTTCCCGCACTCTGCCCAACTGGCAGGCGCTGCTGAAGGCCACCGAAATCAACGGCATCACCGCCGCCACCCCCCGCGCCTCTTCCTTTGCCATTATGGCCAGCGGCGACACCAGCTTTGGCGCGGCGGTGATGGGGGTGGACCCGGCGCGGGAACCTGAGGTCAGCAAGCTGGCGGGCACGCTCACCGAGGGCCGCTATCTGCGGCCCGATGACGAGGCCGCCATTGTGATGGGCGCGGGGCTGGTGCGCAATCTGGGCCTGAAGCTGGGCGACACTGTCACCATGCTGGGCACCGGAAATGACGGCGCGGTGGCGGCGGATGTGCTGGAACTGGTCGGCATCTTCAGCACCGGCATTGCGGGGGTGGACCGCCAGATCACGCAAATGCCGCTTGACCGCTTTCAGGAAGATTACAACCTTGGCGATAATGTTAACATCATCGCCCTGCGTGGGCCGGATTTCAACAAGGTGGTCAAAGCCGCCCCGGCGCTGGCGCGGCTGGCCAAGGCGCAGGGGGCGGTATACCTGCGCTGGGATGACCTGCAACCACAGGTTAAGCAAATGATAACCCTCGATTTTTCCACTGCCATGCTGTCTTACGGCGTGATGATCATCGTGGTGGTGTTCATCCTGCTCAACACGCTTTACATGTCGGTGCTGGAGCGC
>JALWPC010000444.1 GCA_026995265.1 Paracoccaceae bacterium | reverse complement strand
AGACACAGCCAACCAGGGAAGTCATACGTATCATGTGTGGAATCGTCGGCGCCGTAGCGCAACGTGACGTCACCCCCATCCTGCTGGAGGGGTTGCGTCGGCTGGAATATCGCGGTTACGACTCGGCCGGTCTTGCGGTGCTGGACCGCGACGCCACGCTGCGACGCATGCGCACCCTCGGCAAGGTCGAGGAACTCGCGCAGGCCCTACAACGTGAACCGATCAGTGGCGCCACCGGCATTGCCCACACGCGTTGGGCAACCCACGGCAAGCCAAGCGAAAACAACGCCCACCCGCACATCTGCCAGAAGCGCGTCGCCATCGTCCACAATGGCATCATCGAGAACCACGAAAGCCTGCGCCGGCGTCAGCAGGAACAACAGTATGCTTTTACCTCCGACACAGACACCGAGGTAATCGTCCACCAGATCCACCATCACCTCGACGCCGGGGAAGACCTGCTGGCCGCCGTTACACGCGCATGCGCGGACCTCGAAGGCGCGTACGCATTGGGCGTTGTCAGCATCGACGAACCGGGGCGACTGATTGCAGCGCGGCGGGGCAGCCCCCTGGTGATCGGCATCGGTATCGGCGAATACTTCATCGCCTCGGACGTGGCGGCACTGCTGCCTGTCACGCAACGGTTCCTGTTCCTCGAAGAAGGCGACATCGCCGACATCTCGCTGGAAGGCATCAGCATTCACGACGCGAATGGCAACATCGTGACACGCAAGGAAACACTGTCCGAGTTGTCCGCCGACGCCGTGGAGCGGGGCGAATACCGGCATTACATGCTCAAGGAAATCTTCGAGCAACCACGCGCCATCGCCGACACCCTGGAAGGGCGCCTGTTCCAGGGCCGCGTGATAGAGGAAGCCTTTGGCGCCAATGCACGAGACGTATTCGACAAGGTGCAGGGCGTGCACATCATTGCCTGCGGCACCAGTTACCACGCCGGGCTGATCGCACGTTACTGGATGGAATCGCTGGCCGGCATCCCGTGTAGCGTTGAAGTCGCCA
>JALWPC010000443.1 GCA_026995265.1 Paracoccaceae bacterium | reverse complement strand
GATATTGGCGGCGACAAGCAGATCATCACCTCGGCCGAGATGCGGTTCTCAAAGGAGACCTTCAAGCATATTCTGCTGCCGGTGTGGATAACGCATTATTCGCTGGGGGGGCAGCGCTACCGGATGTCGGTCAACGGGCAGACGGGGAAGGTTTACGGGCAGCGGCCGTTTTCCAGGAAGAAGCTGGCGGTGGGCGCGCTGGTCGGGTTTTTGGCCATGGCGGCGCTTGGCTGGGGGATTTCGGTGAGCACGGGGCCGCGGATTGAGGGCTATATCAGCCAGTCCACTTGGTAGCCCTCCCGCCGCCCTCACCTGCGCCGGTTTCCTCTGGAAACTGCCACATATTTACCTTACATAAGGGCAAGTCCACTTATTGAGGTTTCCCCATGGCTCCGCGCTTTTCAGCGACCCGTGAAATCAGTTATGCGATCACCGCCAAGTCCCGCAAGGGGCGGGTGCTTATCCGCTCGATCGAGAACACCACGGGGCGCTTGCGGCTTATCCACCGCGCGCGGGGTTACGAGCATGATATTGACGAGGAAAACAGCTTCTGGGATGTGGTGGCGCGGCGTTACGGGCTCACGCTGGAAGTGGTGTCCGGCTCGCTTGACTATATTCCCGCCGAGGGGCCGGTGGTGGTGATTTCCAACCATCCGTTCGGTATTCTGGACGGGCTGATGATGGGCAAAATCCTCAGCACAGCGCGGGACGATTTCAGGATTATGGCGCATAAAGTGTTTTCCAAGGCCGACGAAATCAGCGATTCGATTCTGCCGATCAGCTTTGACGGCACCAAGGAAGCCATGGCAATGAACCTGAAAACCCGAAAGGACGCGCTGGCCTACATCAATCAGGGTGGCGCAGTGGGAGTGTTCCCCGGGGGGTCTGTCTCTTCGCCCCAGCGGATGTTCTCCCGCCCGATGGACCCGGAATGGGGCACCTTTAGCGCCAAGATGATCTCGCGCTCCAAGGCCACCGTGGTGCCGGTTTTTTTTGAAGGCTACAATTCCCGCCGCTTTC
>JALWPC010000442.1 GCA_026995265.1 Paracoccaceae bacterium | reverse complement strand
CCGAAATCGGTGCAACGGTGCTGCACGAACATGTCAAATTCTTCAAAGCTGCCCGGGTCCAGCAGCACCTCAAGGCGCTCCCGCGCGGTGAGCTTGCCCTTGGCGTGCTGCACATCAATCCGCCGCTGCCCACCCCCAAGGCGGGCCTGCGCGCGGCGGGCTTCGAGTTCTTCCAGAATGGCTTGCATGGCGGGGCCTCCCTTGGTTTGCGGTGCAGCATAGGGGGGAATGGGCGATAGGGGAAGGGCGGATTGGAATATTTGCAAATTTCATTTCCCCTTACACCTGTCATTTGCATATTTGCAAATTCGTAGCTTCTTCGCCACTCGATTGATCATTCCATATACACTTTGCAAATTCGCATGCCGGACCTGCCATTTTCTGCATATCAATGACTATTAACCTAGGTTAATAGTCATAATAAATTCATTTTATTGTTGTTTTTATTAGGTTTTTATAAATATGAGAATTTATCTTTTCAAATTTGCAGTTCGTGCTACACTCACATCATGACCACGCAAAAACTCTATGCCGGTGTGAAGCTGCGCGAGGTGCGCCTCAAGCACGGTCTCACCCAGAAAGCCTTTGCCGAGCGGCTCGGGGTGTCGCTTTCCTATCTCAACCAGATGGAAAACAACAACCGGCCGATTTCCGCGGGCGTGGTGCTGGCCATGGCGCAGGAATTCGGCTTTGACGTCACCGAGCTTTCGGTGGCCGAGGCCGACCGGATGGTGGTGGACATGCGCGAGGCGCTGGCCGACCCGCTCTTTGCCGAGGCCCCGCCGCTGGCCGACCTCCAGCTCACCGCCTCCAACGCCCCCGCCCTTGCGCGGGCCTTTCTCAACCTGCACCGCGCCCACAAAAACGCGCAAGACCGCCTCGCCTCGCTCAACGAAGCGCTGGGGAATGACGCCACAGGGCTGGACCCGCAACCTTGGGAAGAAGTCCGCGATTTCTTCCACTATTGCGACAACTATATTGACGCCGTGGACCGCGCCGCCGAGGCCTTTGCCAGCCGCGCGGGGCTGGGCGGGGGTAACCACATCGCCCTGCTCACCCAGCATCTGGCCCGCCAGCACGGCATAGATGTGCTCTATGCCAAGGGCCGGTTGCGGGCGTTTTCCGGCAACCGCCTCACCCTGCAGGCCGATGCCAACCCCGCCACGCAAGCCTTTCAAATCGCCCACCAAATTGCGCTGATCGAGCATGATGCCCTGCTGGAAACCACGCTGGATTTCGCCCGCTTCAGCACCCCCGAGGCCCGCGCCATTTGCAAGATCGGGCTGGCGAATTACTTCGCCGGTGCCGCCCTGCTGCCCTATGGCCCCTTCCTGGCCGCCGCCCAGAACCTGCGCCACGATCTGGACCTCCTGGCCGAGCGCTTCGGGGCCAGTATCGAGCAGGTGGCGCACCGGCTCTCCACCCTGCAACGCACGGGGGCCAAGGGGGTGCCGTTTTTCTTTGTGCGGGTCGATCAGGCGGGCACCATCACCAAGCGCCACTCGGCCACACGGCTGCAATTCGCCCGCTTCGGCGGGGCCTGCCCGCTATGGAACGTGCACCGCGCCTTTGAAACCCCCACCCGCTACCTGCGCCAACTCGCCGAAACCCCCGACGGGGTGCGCTATTTCTGCCTTGCCAAAGACATCACCAAGCCCGGCGGCGCTTATGGCGCCCCCAAGCCCCGCTTTGCCATAGGGCTGGGGTGTGAGGTAAGCCACGCCCAAGCCCTTGTTTATGCTGATGATTTTGACCTCACCAACGCCGCCGCCTTTGAGCCGATCGGCATTTCCTGCCGGATATGCGAGCGCTCTACCTGCCACCAGCGCGCCGTGCCGCCTCTGGGAAAGCCCCTGCGCATCAACCCATTGCAGCGCGGCGTGCTGCCTTATGAAATTGGCTGATTGACCTTGGCAAATGCCACGCTATGCTGCCAAAAAACAAAGGGAAGATCATGGAACTCACCGGAAGCCGCATCATCAACGCCCCCCGCGCCGAAGTGTGGGAGGCGCTCAATGACCCCGAGGTGCTGAAAGCCTGCATTCCGGGCTGCTCGGAGATGATCCGCGAAGAGGATGGCGGCTTTACGGCGGTGGTCACCCAGAAGGTCGGCCCGGTGAAGGCCACCTTCAAGGGCGCGGTAACGCTGAGCGATATTGTCGAGGCCCAGAGCTACACGATTTCCGGCGAGGGCAAAGGCGGCGCGGCGGGGTTTGCCAAGGGCGGGGCCAGGGTGCGGCTTGTGGATGTCGAGGGCGGCACCGAGCTGAGCTATGAGGTGGAGGCCCGTGTGGGCGGCAAACTGGCGCAAATCGGCTCGCGGCTGGTCGACGGCTTTGCCAAAAAGATGGCCGACAAGTTTTTTGCCAACTTCCAAACGGCTCTGGAGGGGCCGGAGGAAAGCAGCGCGCCGGAGGAAAAGAAAAAAGGCTGGCTCAAGCGGCTCGTTGGCGGGGACCATAATGATTAAAGCCTGCCTGTCCCGAAGCAGAACCTTTACTCCCCCATTTGGCGTTTTACAGTAGACAGCGCAACCTTAAAGCTGTTTAACTGCCTTAAAGGCGGCAACCGCCCCTTTTATACACACGATTAAACAGGAGTCCCTATGCGACCTTTAATCTTTGCCTTTCCGGCCTTGCTTGCTCTGGCGGCCTGCGATTCACCCAATTTTCAGGAAGTCGCCGCCACGTCTTCCAATGACGGTATAAGCCGCTCTGTAACCATCGTAAATGATACAGACCTTACGATGACGAAAATTCGCGCGCGCAATGCTACGACGGGGCAATGGATCAGCAACATGTTTAACGGCGTGCGCCTATCAGGAAATTCGCAACACACCATTGTTGTTGATGACGGCACGGGGTCCTGCATGTTCAGCTTCCATGCGGAGTTGTCAAACGGCCAGAAGGTTTCCAACCTTGCTGTTAATGTGTGTGGCGGCGGGACCTGGCGAATCTATACGCGCTAAGGACAGCGGCACATAAAGTGCCACCCCTTCAATCGTCTTCCTCACCATCAATCAAAAGCTGCATCACCCGTGAGGCGAGGCGCAGCACGTGGGTCGGGTCTTCGGCGGCCACGGGCATGGTTTGGTCATAGGCGCAGCGGATAACGGCAGCAATCGGCGGGCGCACGATGGCCATATTGTTGGCCTCGATAATCCCGATGGGAGATTTCAGCAGGAAGGCGGTTTCGGACCACAAGAGGATCGAGCGCGCCATTTGGTCGGTCGCCAAAGCCTGCACCGAAAGCTTGGCCATTTCACCATCGACCTTGATCAGCAGGATGCACATTTTAATGCCGCCCTGCTCGTCAAAAGCGAAGTGGCGATACTGGTTGGCGCCAGCGCGGTTGAGCTGTCCGATCAGGTCCTCCAGCCCCGGCATCATTTTATCAAGGTTGGGCACCTCGCCGATTTCCTCCCATTTGGAGCAGAAAAACACCAGAAAGTTCGCCCCGAGCTCGGGGTCGGTTTCCGCCAGCTTCATGTTGGCAATGCCCGCAACAGCGGCGAAGGCCTCCTTGATGGCGTCCAGCGATTTATCGTCGGTGCCAAACACCACGGGGGCGATGGGGCGGCCCCAGCGGGCGAAGCGGTATTGCCCGTCATGGGTGAACAGCGCCTCGATCTGGCTTTCGTCGAATCCGTCATTGATCATAGATCATCTCCAAAAAGGTCGTCGCTGCGGGGGGCCGAGAGGCCGAGGTGTTTCCACGCCTTGGCCGCCAGCATCCGCCCGCGCGGGGTGCGTTGAATGAGCCCCTGCTGCAGCAAAAACGGCTCGATGACCTCCTCAATAGCATCCCTTGCCTCGGAAAGGGCTGCGGCAATTGTTTCCACCCCCACAGGGCCGCCGCCGTAGTTCTCGGCCAAGAGCTTCAGGTAGCGGCGGTCCGCCCCGTCCAGGCCCAGGTCATCCACCCCGAGCCGCGTGAGGGCGATATTGGCGATCTCTTCGGTGACCTTGCCATTGCCCTGCACGATGGCGAAATCCACCACGCGGCGCAGCAGGCGGCCCGCCACGCGGGGCGTGCCCCGGGCGCGGCGCGCAATTTCCAGTGCCCCGTTGGGGGTGGCTTCGGCCTTCATCAGGCGGGCGGCGCGGGTGACGATCTGCACCAGTTCCTCGACCGTGTAAAAGCTGAGCCGCGTGGGGATGCCGAACCGGTCCCGCAGGGGCGTGGTGAGCAGGCCAAGGCGGGTGGTGGCCCCCACCAGCGTAAAGGGTTGCAGGTCAATCCGCACGGTGCGCGCGGCGGGGCCTTCGCCGATCACGAGGTCCAGTTCGAAATCCTCCAGCGCCGGATAAAGAATTTCCTCCACGGCGGGGTTCATCCGGTGGATTTCGTCGATAAACAGCACGTCGCGCGCGTCCAGGTTGGTGAGAATGGCGGCGAGGTCGCCAGCCTTGGCCAGCACGGGGCCGGAGGTCATGCGGAAATTCACCCCGAGC
>JALWPC010000441.1 GCA_026995265.1 Paracoccaceae bacterium | reverse complement strand
CGTGCCGCTGAATATGGAAGGCGGGGCCATGGGCCGCTTGCAATCCGGCATCTACAAGGGCCAGCAGATGACCACCGAAGAGCTGGTGCAAAACGGCCAGATCTGGACGCTGAACGGCGTTGCGGGCCTGACGGATACACCACTGGCCACGGTCGCCCTTGGCGAAACCCTGCGCATCCCGATCATCAACAACACCGCCTTTGCCCATGCCATGCACATGCACGGCACGCATTTCCAGGAGGTCCTGCCCGATGGCAGCTTTGGCCCGCTGCGCGACACCATCCTGGTCGAGCGCCAAGAAACCCGTGAAATCGCCTTTACGGCCAGCAACCTGGGTGACTGGGTATTCCATTGCCATATGCTCTCGCACCAAGCCGCGGGCATGATCACATGGATAAAGGTCACCTCATGAAAATATTTCTCGCCTTCGCCGCCGTTTCCGCCATTGGCGCGGCAATTCTTCTCAGCCTCAACATAATGCAACCCGACCCCTTGGCAGAATCCCAAGCCCGTGGGCAGGCGATTTATGCCGCCAATTGCGCCAGTTGCCACGGGGCCAACCTGGAGGGCCAAGAAAACTGGCGGGTGCCAAACGCAGACGGCAGCTTCCCCGCCCCGCCCCATAGTGTGGAAGGCCACACTTGGCACCATGATGATGGCATGTTGTTTGACTACACCAAACGCGGCGGCCAGCAGGCCATGGAAGACCTCGGGATTTCCGATTTCAAAAGCGGCATGCCCGCCTTTGGCGATGTCCTTACCGATGCGCAAATCAACGACGTTTGGGCCTATATCAAGTCCACTTGGACCGACCGCGAACGGAACGCCCAAGCCGAGCGCACCGCAGCAGCCTTAGACTCCGAATCGTAGCGTGGGTGCTTGCCCCCACCACCCCTAATCCACAAACGCCTTTTCAATCACAAACTGCCCGGGCTCGCTGTTGGAGCCCTCCTCCATCCCCGCCGCCTCGCATATCTCCTTATGCTCGGCCAGCATGGCCATGGAGCCGCAGATCATCACAC
>JALWPC010000440.1 GCA_026995265.1 Paracoccaceae bacterium | reverse complement strand
TGCTATATGGGCTGCACCTTTTGCGGTTTTGCCAAGCGGCGGGAGGAGGCGGGCGCGGAATGGCTGACGCTTGACACCATCGTGGAGCGTGCGCGGGAAGCCGCCAGCCGTGGAGCGACAGAGGTGTGCATTCAGGGCGGCATCCACCCGAAAATGCCCGGCACCTATTATCGTGACATCATCCGCGCCATCAAGGCGGAGCTGCCGGATATGGACATCCACGCCTTCTCGCCGTTTGAAATCTGGTATGGGGCGGCGAAAACCAAAATGTCCTATGCCGATTTCATTCAGGACCTGAAGGAATGCGGGCTGGGGAGCATCCCCGGCACGGCGGCGGAAATTCTGGATACCGAGGTCAGGAAGCTGCTGACAAAAGATAAGCTCAGCACCGCCAAATGGGTCGAGATCATCCGCGCCGCGCACGGGCTGGGCGTGCCCACCACCGCCACCATCATGTATGGCCATGTGGACGGGCCACAGCACTGGGCCGCGCATATGGCACTGCTGCGGGATATTCAAAAGGAGACCGGCGGTTTTACCGAGTTGGTGCCGCTTTCCTTCGTGCACTATGATAGCCCGCTCTACACCCGAAACCCCGGCAAGGTGCGCCCCGGACCGACCGTTGAAGAGGTGGACGCCATGCACGCCGTCAGCCGGATTTTCCTGCACGGGCAGATTGACAATATCCAGACGAGCTGGACCAAGCTGGGGCCAAAGCGGGCGCAGGGGATGCTGGGCAAGGGCGTCAATGATTTTGGCGGCACCTTGATGAATGAAAGCATATCGCGGGCGGCGGGGAGTGCCCATGGCCAAGAGGTGACGGCCTATGAGATGGTGCAGATCATCCGCGCCGCTGGGCGGGTGCCGTATCAGCGCAACACCCGCTACGAGGTGCTGGAAGAGTTCGCCACCCACGACCCCGCGCGGCAGGAACCATTGGTGGAGCGGGCCGCCGAACCGCTGGATTTCATCGCCGACCTGCCCGCCTTCCTGAAGGAGGCGGTGTGATGAAGGTCACGCTT
>JALWPC010000439.1 GCA_026995265.1 Paracoccaceae bacterium | reverse complement strand
AGGTGCGCCCATCCCCCATGACGCCCACGGTGCGCACCGGGAGGATGGCCACGAAAGCCTGCCAGATGTCATCATACAACCCATGCTTGCGGATTTGGTCGATATAAACCGCATCAGCCTTGCGCAGGATTTCGAGCTTCTCGCGGGTGATCTCGCCGGGGCAGCGGATGGCGAGGCCGGGGCCGGGGAAGGGGTGGCGGCCGATGAAATGCGCGGGCAGGCCCAGCTCGCGGCCAAGGGCGCGGACCTCGTCCTTGAACAGCTCGCGGAGGGGCTCCACCAGCTTCAGGCCCATCTTCTCGGGCAGGCCGCCCACGTTGTGGTGGCTCTTGATGGTGACGCTCGGGCCACCGGAAAAGCTCACGCTTTCAATCACATCTGGGTAGAGGGTGCCCTGGGCAAGGAACTTGGCCCCGCCCACTTCGCCCGCGTGTTTCTGGAACACGTCGATAAACAGCTTGCCGATGATCTTGCGCTTGGTTTCCGGGTCGCTGATGCCGTCGAGCGCACCAAGGAAAAGCTCTTTTTCGTCGGCATGTATCAGCGGCATGTTGTAGTGGTCGCGGAACATCTCCACCACCTCTTCGGCCTCGTTCTGCCGCAACAGGCCGTGGTCTACGAACACACAGGTGAGCTGGTCTCCAATCGCCTCGTGGATGAGCACGGCGGCCACCGAGCTATCCACCCCGCCAGAGAGGCCGCAGATGACTTTGGCATCGCCGACCTGCGCGCGGATCTTGCGGATGGCCTCCTCGCGGTAGGCGCCCATGGTCCAGTCGCCGGTGAAGCCCGCCAGCCGCACGAAATTCTGGTAAAGCCGCGCGCCGTTGGGGGTGTGGTGCACCTCGGGGTGGAACTGCACGGCGTAGAATTGGCGGGCGGGGTCGGCGGTGATGGCAAAGGGCGCGTTGGGGGAGGTGCCGTAGACCGCAAAACCGGGGGCGATTTCGCTGACATGGTCGCCGTGGGACATCCAGACCTGCTCTTTGCCGCTCTCGAACCAGCCCTCCAGAAGGGGTAGGG
>JALWPC010000438.1 GCA_026995265.1 Paracoccaceae bacterium | reverse complement strand
AGCTCATGGGCGCAGGCGCGCACTTGGGAGACGGAGCCCGGCGCGCTGTCTACGTGGTCGGCCCACATGGTCTGGATCGAGTCGATGATCGCCAGTGCGGGGCGCTCGGCATCCAGCGTGGTGATGATGTCGCGCAGGTTGGTTTCGGCGGCGAGCTGCACGGGGGCGTCAGCGGCGCCCAAGCGGCGGGCGCGCATACGGATTTGGCTGGCGGCTTCCTCGCCGGAAATGTAAATCACCTTCTGGCCCGCGCGCCCGAAGGCAGCGGCGGCTTGCAGCAACAGGGTGGATTTGCCTATCCCCGGGTCGCCGCCCACCAGAATGGCGCTGGCGGGAACCATGCCGCCGCCAAGCACGCGGTCAAATTCGGCAATGCCGGAGCGCGCACGGGGCAGGGGGGCGTCCTGGGCCGAGAGGTCCGAGAGGGCGAGCTTGCGGCCCTTGGCGGTGCCGAGCGATTTACCCGTGGGGCCGGTGGAAAGCGCGACGTCCTCCTGCACGGTGTTCCACGCGTGGCAGCTTTCGCACTGCCCCTGCCACTTTTTATAGCTCGCGCCGCATTCGGTGCAGGTGAAGGTGGATTTTGCTTTGGCCAAGGGTGCCTCCGGTTGGGGTTGGATGGGTTTTAGGCGGTTCGGCGGGATAACTCAAACCTAATTTGTGGCGGGGCGGGGGGGGCTCTGTTGACGCGTCTATTTTTACGCGTCTACGAAGACGCGTAAGATTAGACGCGTAAGATTAGACGCGTCTAAATCGACGGGTCTAGTGGGCGAGAGGGTTTGAGGGTCTGGGGCGGCTTAGTGGTCTTTAAGCTGGCGCTTGGTGAGTTCGGTGATGAGCAGGGACAGCAGCACGCAGAAGGTGAACAGATATAGCCCCCAGGCGGTTTCCACCACGCCCACGCCGACGCCCTTGGCCAGCACGATGTAAACCGCGATCAGAAAGACATCGGCCATGGCGAGCTTGCCAAGGATGCCGAGCGCGGGGAGCATGTTGGAGCCAAGCAGCCCAAAATGCATGGCGGC
>JALWPC010000437.1 GCA_026995265.1 Paracoccaceae bacterium | reverse complement strand
CACTACCCGCTCAAACACGGTTTTGCCGTCGACAGAGAGGGTTACGGCGGGGGAAAACCTTTCGTAACCGGACGTACGGCACTGGGCATCACCGGCTTTTACGAACACAACTCCTTTGACAACTATCTTGCCCCAACAACAGGACTTGACCGTTCATCACAGGGACTTCGGGAGTGGAACACCAACGGACTGCGTTTTTTCGTAGAGCACGACAATACCGACTACGACCTCAACCCCTCCCGCGGCTATCAGTTCAGACTGCAGTATTCCCGAGACTTTGGCTGGGGCGATTCGCTTCAGACATGGGACTTTCTGGAGTTCAAGTACAACCACTATGTCGACCTGCCTACTTTCTCATGGACACAGCAGAACGTCCTTGCAATGAGCTTCTGGACAGGGTACTCCCTTTCATGGGATGATAACAATGATGCCGACGGTCATCCGGGTATTGAAAAACATAGACCGCCGCTCTGGGAAGGCGGACGTCTTGGCGGCATGTTCAGAATGCGCGGATACAATACAAACCGCTTTTCCGACAGGGCGGTCATCTATGGTGCTATGGAATACCGTGCCATTCTAAACTGGAATCCGTTCAGAAAGAGCGACTTCCTGCCCGTAGCGGTCGACTGGCTGCAGATTGCCCCCTTTGTCGAAGCGGGTAATGTCAACGACAGTTACAACGGCGGACTCTTTAACAATATGAAGTTCGATGCAGGTATCGGTTTCAGGGCTATGGTAGCCCAGGTGCCTGTACGTATCGATGTTGCCTATGGCAGCGAAGGGACCAACTTCTGGATCATGGTCTTCCAGCCGTTCGACTTCTAAACCCAAAAATGTGTGGCACTTGTCACACGCGCGCTCTGCTCTTTCAGCATCCCCTAAATGATACTTCAAAATCTTTACCTTTAACAACCACTATAGGTATATCAAATCGAACATTTTGAAACCGGTTCACAGAGGTATAGGAGTTAATGAAAAAAAGTTGGCATAAAAAAAGCCCGACTCCCCTTTCGGGGAACCGGGCT
>JALWPC010000436.1 GCA_026995265.1 Paracoccaceae bacterium | reverse complement strand
TCAAAAATTGGATCTCAAGCGATTTGTTCCACCCGAAAGATGATTGGTGCTGCGTTGGTAAACAATCTGAGTCTCTTCATTTTGTTTACATTGCATAGAGAATTTTCGATCAAGTCCCGCATCGACTATAGGGTGGGGGGTTTATTCTGGCCCACCCTGTATGTATCTGAGTGATGACGCGCGCAGCACGCACTTGTTGAGATCTTGGTAGATGAATTGAGCGATGAGGGAGATACAGTCAACATCACATTCGGTAAACGCGCTCCGTAGCCGGAATTTTCGTTCACTAAATGCTCGGCTCTTTAGCACGTTTTTCCTTGCTCGGCGTCGATCGATCGCGCTTAAAGCTGTTCACTAAATGCGAAGTTCGCTGAATGCAATGTTCAAAAAAAAGTCAAAGTTTTCCCCTTAGCTAGCGCGTCCGGAGGAGAGGAGCTACCACTCAACCGATACGCGCTGCGGTGGGTGCGGTGCTCATCTCCGTTTCTTAGCCTTTGAGCCAGCAGGGAGAAGCATCTCTAAAGCTCTGGACACGTGGCCAGTGCATCGCAGAGCCCTGCCGTTAACTTCCCAGTAAGACTGGTTCTTATTTTATCGACCCCGGAGGGATGAAGGGCTAAGTCAACCTGGAGGTGGTGGGGTTCGAACCCGCAGCCAATTGTCTCCGGAGTCAACCAGAGACAACGCCGTAACCACTAGGCTACTGCGCCCCCTGAATGCAATGTTGACTGTAGCAGTTGTCACGCGGGATGGAGAGGTGATGATGGCAGGTGGTGGTAGCTCGAGACTGGGCCGGTCACTCACTTCCAGAATTTGTTTGTGTCAAATTTGTGCACACTTACAGTGAACGCAGCACTATTTGTCGTGCGGGACTGCTGTGTACTCATGCGACGATGAGCAGGTGCAAAAGCACACTGCGGCTAGACTAATCTCCTTGACTCATATGGAAAAACAATTAATCTGGGGGGCTGAGGGAGGGAAAGTGTACGTTCTTTTGATTAGGTTCCAGCGGAATTTGTCACACTTTT
>JALWPC010000435.1 GCA_026995265.1 Paracoccaceae bacterium | reverse complement strand
CCATTGACCACGACGAAATCCAGCGCCCAGGCACGCCGCATTTCCGGCAGGCGCGCGGCTATCGCTTTGCGCCCGGCCCGCCCCATGACATCACCAAGAAACAGTATTTTCATGGGGTCGAGGGATAGCGGCGAAAAAGCCGCGCTACAAGTCTATCTTTACCTCGCGTTCAGATTTATCTGCCATATCGGGATAAATTTACGAAAAATAGCGACGCGATGAACCAGCAAGCCCCCCTTACCGCCAATGCGGCCATAGCCAGCCTGACCCAGCGCCAAAAGGCAGCAATCATCGTTAAGCTGCTGGTGGGCGGCGGCGTGTCGCTCGACGAGCTGGACCTTGACGCCGACGCGATTTGGAAAATCACCAATGCGATGACGGGGCTCGGTGTGGTGGACAAAGACATTGTGGACTCTGTCACCGCCGAATTCATCCTCGAGATGGAGCGCATGGGGCTGGTTTTCGAGCGGGATGTGGATGGCTCGCTCAAAGCCATGGAAGACAAGATTCCCGCCGAAACCCTGAGCAAAATCAAGGCCCGGCAAAGCGGGTCGGAAGAAGCCAGCGCCTGGAGTTACCTTGCCAAAACCGAGCCGGACGTTCTGGCAAAACGTGTAAGCGCTGAAAATCCCCGTATTGCAGCGGTGATTCTGTCCAAACTTTCACCTGCCAAATCTGCCGAAATCGTCGGGCATCTGTCTCCGGAAACAGCCGAGGCCATCTTTGGTGCGATCTCGAAATCCTCGGCTGTGAAGCCGGAAATAGTCAGCCGCATAGGTATTGCTTTGGCTGATTCGCTGCAAGACAAAGGCGGCGCCGGTGCCTTTGAAGACAGCGCCGCCGAGCGGATCGGCGCGATTCTCAATATGTCTGCAAGCCAGCTTCGTGACGAAATCCTGAGCAGTTTCGAGAAAAAAGACCCGGAGGCCGCCAGCCAGATACGCCGCCTGATGTTCACCTTCGAGGATATTCCGAGCCGTATTACCGGCCGCGATGTGTCCAAAATCCTGCGCGGCGTCGATGATGAAACCCTCGTTATGGCATTGTCGGGCGCGGCAACGTCGGCCCCTGCGGTGAAAGAATTTATCATGTCCAACATCTCTTCGCGCCTTGCCGAGCAGATAGAAGAAAGCATCGAAGAGCGCGGAGCCGTGAAACCAAAAGACGCAGACGCCGCCATGACCCAGGTGGTCATTGCCATCAAAGAACTGGAGAAATCCGGCGAGATCACCCTGATCGAACCGGAAGAAGAGGACGCATAGATGCCAGACAGTATCATCCGGAAAATGCTGAAGCCCGTCCCCAACGCGCTGGAAGCGGACCCGGCCATTGACGGCCTCGCCGGGGTGGTTGGCAAAGCCGCCTCTGTGGTCGGTCTTTCAGTGCTGGAGGTGGCGCTGGAATCCACCAGCCGCGCCGCCAAACAATGCGAGGCCGCCGACTTTATCGAGGCCCTGCCCGAAAATGGCCTGTTCTTCCGCCTGGAATGCGAGACCGAGGGCCAAATCGGCCTGATCGCGCTTGATCCTGCACTGGTAGACACTATCGACACGGTGTTAACAGGGGTGCTGGACGGCACCACACTTCCGCCCCGCCCGCCAACCGCCGTTGACGCCGCCCTGTGCCGCCCGTTTATTGACGAAATGCTGCAAGAATTTTCCAACATTCTGCGCGAGCTTCGCAATGGAAAACCTACCGACACCTACAAAACCGCCCGTATAGAGCAAGAGCCGTCGCCCCACCTTTTTCCGGAAATCCCGTATTTACAGTTGGGGATCAACTTCGATTTTCTGAACGGAAAAGGCGAAGGCCACATTTCGATGATGATTCCGTCCGCCCAGACCGAGTTCACATCCACGCTACCACTCCCCGGGGAAAGCGCCGAAAACTGGCGAGCGGAAATCAGACACGCGGTTTCATCTGCACCGGCCAGCCTCAACGTTGTGCTTCACCGCAAAAAATTGCCGATTGGCAGTATTCTGAAGCTCAAATCCGGCGACACGCTCGAAATCCCGGCACGGGCGCTGGAAAACCTGTCGATTGAGAGTACAAAAAGCAGCCTGATGAAAGCGCGGCTTGGCGAATATCAGGAAATGCGAGCCGCAAAAATTACGCAGATCGGAGAGGAAACCCCGCCCGATAATAATACAGAACCATTGGCCCTGGAGGACATCTAGATCCATGGTTCCGGTGCCCCTGCACCGGAACAGCGCCTCGCTTCGCCCGATAGCAGCGCGCCTGCTATTGCACATGTTTCAAGATCACAACCGCGTCGCACTGCAACTGCCCCGCATGTTGCCTGCGGTTTCCGGGGCTTTGTCCCTCTGGCGCCATCGCCTTCACCCCGGAGTATTTTTTAAAAATTGGACGTTCATTGGTCTCACTTTTCAAAAGCACTCCGGTTTGAACCTCGTTAAGTCAGAAAAAAGGGGGTTAGGCAAAGGCGAATCGAGGGGCTGGTCCCTTTCGGCACCCGCAACAAGCGCTACAATTGCAGCGCGGCGCGGGTGGGACATTGCCAAGCTGTGCAAAAGTTGACGCGCCGCCACCGAGGCGAAGCCGAGGCCACGCCCAACGGGAGGGGTCGATTTGCGGAGCAAATCGTGCACCGACGGGCGGGAGAGCGTTGCTGGTTATTGCGCGATGTCTGTGGGTTTTTCAAGTTTGGCCATTAGCGCGGCCTCTATGCGTGGCGTCACAAATTTCGAGACATTCCCATCCAGCCGCGCAATCTCTTTCACCAGCTTGGAGGCAATGGCCTGATGCTGGGCTTCTGCCATAAGAAAAACGGTTTCGATCTGGTCGTTCATCGCGCGGTTCATGCCAACCATTTGATATTCATACTCAAAATCGGCCACCGCCCGCAGGCCGCGGATAATAACGCCCGCGCCCACCTCTTGTGCACAGTGGATCAGCAGGTTCTCGAACGGGTGCGCGATAATCTCGACCCCGCATTCGGCAGCTATATCGGCACATTCGGCGTCGATCATCGCCACCCGTTCATCAAGGCCAAAAAGCGGACCCTTGTCGCGGTTGATCGCCACCCCGATCACCAGTTTATCCACCAACGAGCAGGCCCGCCGGATAATATCCAGATGGCCGACGGTGACGGGGTCAAACGTCCCCGGATAAAGCCCTACGCGCATGATCCCCTCCGCTTTATGCTGCACCTGCGAACAGTTGCGCAAAACCCTCGCGCGGGTCAATCAAAATCTGGGCTTAGTCTACACTTTTCCGTGCAGCATATCGGTGAGCGCCGCGTTTTCCTGCTCGATCAGCTCAATGCGTGCCTTGACCACGTCACCGATGGACACCACCCCCACCAGCTTTCCCTCGCTCACCACCGGCATATGCCGGAATCGCCCCTGGCTCATCTTTGCCATCAGCGAGACCACACTATCGCTCGGCAGCGCCGCTACAACGGTTTTTGTCATCAAATCCCGCGTGCAGTTGCTCATGCAGCCCACACCATTTTTACCAATTTCCCGCACAATGTCGCGCTCGGATAAAATCCCGTCCACCACCTTGCCGTCTTCCGACACGATCAATGCTCCGATCCGGTGTTCCGCAAGCATCGCCGCGGCTTTTTCTATCGTGTCCCCCGGCTTGATTGTCAAAATGGCGTTCGAGGGCTTGGCCTTCAGCATCTGGCTTACATTCATCGCGCGTCTCCTGTGGGTTGGGTCTGAACCGACTGTGCAAGCCCTGCGGCATTCTGTCAAGTTTTCGTGAGGCCCGCTGGCCTTAATTTTGAATTTCACTGGACTTAAAAAAACTGACCATCTGGTCATACTTTTCACTTCCCCTTTTGCCATACACAGATGTAAGCTGCGCGCATATACCAACGGAGGAAATCTGATGCGAGAGATCAAGCACTACCTGAATGGTGAACACGTTGCCGGCACGTCCGGCCGTTTTGCCGATGTTTTCAACCCCGCCACCGGCGAGGCGATAGCCAAGGTGCAACTGGCCAGCGCCGAGGAGCTGGACCAGGCGGTGAAATATGCTGAGGCTGCCCAGCCCGCCTGGGCCGCGATGAACCCCCAACGCCGCGCCCGCGTGATGATGAAGGTGGTTGACCTTTTGCACCGCGACCTCGACAAGCTCGCCGAAGCGCTGTCCAAAGAGCACGGGAAAACCCTGCCGGATGCCAAAGGCGACGTGATTCGTGGCCTTGAGGTGGTGGAATATTGCATCGGCGCGCCGCAACTGTTGAAGGGCGAATATACCGATGGCGCGGGCCCGGGGATTGACATGTATTCCATGCGCCAACCGCTTGGCGTCTGTGGTGGCGTGACCCCGTTCAACTTCCCCGCCATGATCCCGATGTGGATGTTCTCGCCAGCGATTGCGGCGGGCAACGCCTTCATCCTGAAGCCCTCCGAGCGCAACCCGACCGTGCCGATTATGCTGGCTGAAATCTTTGAGGAAGCGGGCCTGCCCAAGGGCATTTTGCAGGTGTTGAACGGTGACAAAGAGGC
>JALWPC010000434.1 GCA_026995265.1 Paracoccaceae bacterium | reverse complement strand
ACGTTATGATCTTGATATTTCATCTCTGTTTTCGGAGTGTGTGCGCGACTCTACGTTATGATATTGATATTTCATCTCTGTTTTCGGAGTGTGTACGGCCGCGTACGGGCTTTTTCGGCGTGTGTGCCCTGCGTAAGGGCTATTCCGGCGTTTGTGTGCCCCCGCGTAAGGGCGCTTTCTGCGTGTGTGTGGCCGCGTACGAGCGTTTTCGGCGCGTATGGGCCCCGCGTAAGGGCTATTTCGGCGTGTATGGGCCCCGCGTAAGGGCGTTTTCGGCGTGTGTGCGCGCCTCTACGTTATGATCTTGATATTTCATCTCAGTTTACGGCGTGTATGGGCCCTGTGTACGGGCTATTCCGGTGTGTGAGTGCCCCCGCGTAAGGGCGCTCTCTGCGTGTGTGTGGCCGCGTACGAGCGTTTTCGGCGTGTATGGGCCCCGCGTAAGGGCTATTTCGGCGTGTATGGGCCCCGCGTAAGGGCGTTTTTGGCGGGAATGCGCCCCCGTAAGGGCGTTTTCTGCGTGTGTGCGCGTCTCTACGTTATGATCTTGAAATTTCATCTCTGTTTTCGGCGTGTATGGGCCCCCGTAAGGGCGTGTGTGCGCGCCTCTACGTTATGATCTTGAAATTTCATCTCCGTTTTCGGCGTGTATGGGCCCTGCGTACGGGCTATTCCGGTGTGTGTGTGCCCCCGCGTAAGGGCGCTTTCTGCGTGTGTGCGGCCGCGTACGAGCGTTTTCGGCGTGTATGGGCCCCGCGTGAGGGTGTTTTTGGCGGGTATGGGCCCCGCGTAAGGGCTATTTCGGCGTGTATGGGCCCCGGCGTACGAGCGTTTTTGGCGGGAATGCGCCCCCGTAAGGGCGTTTTCGGCGTGTGTACGCGCCTCTACGTTATGATCTTGATATTTCATCTCAGTTTTCGGCATGTATGGGCCCTGCGTACGGGCTATTTCGGCGTGTGAGTGCCCCCGCGTAAGGGCGTTTTTGGCGGGAATGCGACCCCGTACGGGCGTTTTCTGCGTGTGTGCGGC
>JALWPC010000433.1 GCA_026995265.1 Paracoccaceae bacterium | reverse complement strand
CGATCGACGGTGGCACGGGGACCGATACGGCGGATTATTCGGCCTCGGCTTCGGGCGTGACGGTGAACCTTGATGGCACGGCCTCATCGGGGGGCGACGCGCAAGGGGATACGCTGACCTCCATCGAGCATGTGATCGGTTCGGCCTCTGCGGATACGCTGAACGGTACCGCGGCCGCAGAAACCCTTGACGGGGGCGCGGGGGATGACACGCTGAACGGAGCCGGGGGCAATGACACGCTCAACGGTGGCCTGGGCAACGACACGCTGGTTGGTGGTGCGGGTTCGGATGCGCTTGATGGTGGCGCGGGGACGGACACAGCGGACTATTCGGCCTCGGCTTCGGGCGTGACGGTGAACCTTGATGGCACGGCCTCATCGGGGGGCGATGCGGCCGGGGACACGCTGACCTCCATCGAACATGTGATCGGCTCGGCCTCTGCGGATACGCTGAACGGTACCGCGGCCGCGGAGACCCTTGAGGGCAAGGGGGGCAATGATGTCCTTGAAGGGGGTGGCGGTGCCGATGTTCTTGACGGGGGCACGGGCACGAATACCCTTTCCTATGCCGGGGACAGCACGGGGGTTACCATATCTCTTGCCAGCAACAGTGCGTCGGGGGGCGATGCGCAAGGGGACACGATCTCCAACTTCCAGAATGTGACGGGGGGCAGTGGCGCGGACAGTCTTTCGGGGGATGCCAATGCCAACCAGCTTGACGGGGGGATTGGCAATGACACCCTTTCGGGTGCCGGTGGCGATGACACGCTTTCGGGCGGGGACGGCAACGATACGCTTTCGGGTGGCGCGGGCAATGACAGTCTTTCGGGTGGCAATGCCGATGACAGCCTTGATGGTGGTGCGGGAGCGGACACCTTGTCGGGTGGTGCGGGCAACGACACGATTCTTGGCAGCGCCGATGCGGACACGATCGACGGTGGCACGGGGACCGATACGGCGGACTATTCGGCCTCGGCTTCGGGCGTGACGGTGAACCTTGATGGCACGGCCTCATCGGGGGGCGACGCGC
>JALWPC010000432.1 GCA_026995265.1 Paracoccaceae bacterium | reverse complement strand
GGGGCATCGAATACAAGGCCTTTTCCAAGGTCACCGCCCGGCTGGCAAGCTGGAACGAGGACACCGACAGCTTTGCCGCTCTCGCCGAGGCGCTTTATGAAAACCAGATGTTGTGGACGGTCCTCGGGGCCGACGTGGCCGACCCGGGCAACGAACTGCCGGCGGGCCTGCGCGCGCAACTGTTTTACCTGACCGAATTCACCCAACACCAAACCCGGAAGATTCTGGCCGGCGAGGCCCAACCCGGGATTTTGGTAGAGATAAACACAAGCATTATGCGGGGCCTGCGGGATTGCGGGGATGCCTTACACGAGGTGGAGCTATGAGCGGCCTTGTCCTGAAACTTCGCCCCTCCGAGCGGATTATGATCAATGGCGCGGTTATTGAAAACGGCGACCGTCGCACGCGGCTCAATGTGCTCACCCCCAAAGCCAATGTGCTGCGCCTGCGTGATGCCATTCACCCCGACGAGGCCAACACGCCGGTAAAGCGCGTTTGCTATATCGCCCAGCTTTTGCTGGCCGGCGAGGCCGAACCGGACACCGCCCGCAGCCAGATTTTGCAGGGTATAGAACAACTTGCGCAAGTGTTTACAGGCGCAGAAGGCCGCGCATACCTCACCGAGGCCAAAGCCCGGCTACAGCAGGGGAATGACTATCAGGCCCTGAAGCTTCTGCGCGGGTTGCTTCCGGTTGAAGAGGCCCTGATGGAGGCGGCGCAATGACCCCCTCCATCCCCATCGGCGGCATTGCGGGCTGGCGCTTTTTGCAGCGCACCCGTGACAGCCAGATGGCGGCCTTCAAGGCTTCCCCTGCGCTGGACCGAGAGCTGACATACTTCAGGGAAAATATCTCCAGGGTGACCTCGGCCGATGAGCTGGTCAAGGATTATACCCTGTTCAAAGTGGCGCTCGGGGCTTTTGGCATGGAAGATAAAATCGCCAATAAATTCTTTTTCAAAAAGCTGCTGAGCGAAGGGACGGAGCAAAAAGGGGCCTTTGCCCTGAAGCTGACCGACACCACCTATCGCG
>JALWPC010000431.1 GCA_026995265.1 Paracoccaceae bacterium | reverse complement strand
TGGTTCACGGCGAGGCTGGTTTGGCCTGCGCCGGCCACATGGCCCCGGGCCTACGGTTGGGTTACCCGTAATATTACGGTATACAATCCTTCATCCATTGCTTGACTATATGGTCAAACCTTGGGTTAATACCCCCACCAAAGGAGTCAGCAAGATTCCCGCAATAAAACATCAGGAGGATATTATGAACGCACTTCGTTCAACCATTTTCAGCACGGCCGTGATTCTGGCCGCAGGCGTGAGCGTGGCCCCGGCATGGGCGGCGACACCCGACAACATGCTGATTATCGCCGCGCAGATCGACGATATTACCACGCTGGACCCGGCCCAGAGCTTCGAGTTCTCCGGCTCGGACGTGAACCGCAACCTCTATTCCAAGCTGGTGGGCTTTGACCCGGCCAATCTTGACGCGGGTTATATTCCGGCGCTGGCGGAAAGCTGGACCGTGTCCGAAGACGGCAAGACCATCACCTTTACCATGCGCGACGGGGTAACCTTTGCCTCGGGCAATCCGGTAACGGCGAAGGATGCCGAGTGGTCGCTGCGCCGGGCGGTGATTTTGAACAAGACCCCGTCTTTCATCCTCACCCAGTTCGGCTTCACCCCTGAAAACGTGGAGCAAACCATTGTCGCCGATGGCAACACGCTCAGCATCACCACCGACAAACGCTATGCGACCTCTTTTGTGCTCAACTGCCTGACGGCCACCATCGGCTCGATCATTGACAGCAAAACCGCCATGGAGCACGAGGTGGATGGCGACCTGGCCAATGAATGGCTGCGCACCCATTCCGCCGGTTCGGGGGCCTATACGCTCGGGAGCTGGAAGCCCAACGAGAGCGTGACCCTGAACGCCAACGAAAACTTCTTCCGCGGGGCACCGGCGATGAAGCGGGTGATCGTGCGCAACATTCCCGAAAGCGCCACCCAGCGCCTGCTGCTGGAAAACGGCGATATTGACGTGGCCCGTAACCTGAACCCGGACGATGTGGCCGGTGTTTCCGGCGAAGACGGCATTGCGGTGGATAGCGAGCTGCGCGGCCGCCTGATGTATATCTCCATGAACCAGAAGAACGAGATCCTTGCCAACCCGAAAGTGGTGGAGGCGATCAAGTATCTGATTGATTACGAGGGGATGCAAAACAGCTTCCTGAAGGGGCAATATACCATTCACCAGGCCTTCCTGCCCGCCACCTATCTGGGCGCGATTGATGACAACCCTTATTCGCTGAACATCGAAAAGGCCCGCCAGTTGCTGGCCGAGGCCGGTTATCCGGACGGGTTCGAGGTGAACATGGCAGTGCGGGAGGCGCAGGACCGGCTGGAAATCGCCCAGAGCCTGCAAAACACCTTCGGGCAGGTTGGCATCAAGGTGAACCTGACCGTGGGCACCGGCAAGCAGATTCTCGGTATCTACCGTGCGCGCCAGCATGATATTTATGTGGGCGCATGGGGGCCGGATTATCCTGATCCGAACACCAATGCGGGCACCTTCGCCTATAACCCCGACAACTCCGACGAGGCGGGCGCAACCGGCCTGCTGGCCTGGCGCAACGCCTGGGACATCCCGGAAATGTCGCAACAAACCCTGGCAGCGGTGGAAGAGCTGGACCGTGACAAGCGCGCCGTGATGTATGAGGACATCCAGCGCGAGCACCAGCAAACCTCGCCCTTCGCCATCATGTTCCAGAAGATCGAGCAAACCGGCCGCCGTGACAACGTGCAGGGGCTGAGCTTGGGTGGCGCGATTACCGCCGTTTCCTACTGGACCGTGACCAAGTAAATGGCGCTGGCTGAAACGCAGGGAAAGGGGCGGCGCAGGTCGCCCCTTTTCGGACTCGCCAAAAAGGGCGGCGCAACGGTGGCTACGGTGCTGGTCACCATGCTGGGGCTGCTGCTGGTGACCTTCATCATCGGGCGGGTCATGCCGCTGGACCCGGTTCTTTCCATCGTTGGCGAGCGTGCCACGCAGGAACAATATGACGCGGTTTACCACCAGCTGGGGCTGGACAAACCGGTGATCGTGCAGTTTTTCTATTATCTCCGTGACGTGGTGCAGGGCAATTTCGGCCAGTCGCTGCGCACCGGTTTTCCGGTGGCCGACGATATTGTGCGGGTGTTCCCGGCGACGCTGGAACTGGCCACGCTCGGCACCTTTCTGGGGGTGTTCCTCGGGGTGCCGCTGGGGGTGCTGGCGGCGGTGAAACGGGGCACATGGATAGACCAGAGCGCCCGGGTTGTGGCGCTGATCGGCTATTCCATGCCGGTATTCTGGCTGGCCATTCTCGGGCTGATGGTGTTTTACGGGCAGTTGGGCTGGGTGTCCGGCCCCGGGCGGCTCGATATTTTCTACGAGGATATAATCCCCCCGGTCACCGGCATGATTCTGGTGGATAGCCTGCTGGCGGGGGATATGGATATTTTCCGCAATGCGGTATCCCATATCATCCTGCCCGCCTCTATTCTGGGCTATTACTCGCTGGCCTATATCAGCCGGATGACCCGCAGCTTCATGCTGGAGCAGCTCACGGCGGAATATATCACCACGGCGCGGGTCAAGGGCCTGTCGGAATGGGCGGTGGTGTGGAAGCACGCCTTTGGCAATATCAAGGTGCCGCTGATCACGGTGATCGCGCTCTCCTATGCCGGGCTGCTGGAAGGCTCGGTGCTGACCGAAACCATTTTCGCCTGGGATGGCATTGGCAAATATATCACCATTTCGCTGCTCAGTGCCGATATGAACGCGGTGATGGGCGGCACGGTGGTGGTGGGGCTGGTCTTTGTGCTGCTCAACATTTTTGCCGATCTTCTTTACAAATTTTTTGATCCGAGGGCAAAATGAGCCTGAGCAACACACCGAAAACCGGCCTGAGGGCCTGGCTGTTAACCGACACCCCCACCTCGCGCCGCCATGCCCGCGCCGCGGCCGCTTATCAGGCGTGGCTGGCGCTGAAGGGCAACCATATGGCCATGCTCGGGCTGGCCATACTGGTGGTGCTGGTGGCGGTCGCGGCGCTGGCCCCGGCGCTGGCCCCTGCCGACCCGTTTGCCCAAGACCTGAACCTGCGCCTGACCCCGCCGATTTGGCAGGCGGACCGGGACCCCGCGATTGCGGGCTATATTCTGGGGACCGACAGCCTCGGGCGGGACATCCTGAGCCGCCTGCTCTATGGCTCGCGCATTACGCTTTATATCGTTACGCTGGTGGCGCTGATCGCCCCGATTGCGGGGCTGCTGGTGGGCACGATTGCGGGCTATACCGGCGGCTGGCCGGACATCATCCTGATGCGCATCACCGATATTTTTCTGGCCTTCCCCCGGCTTATTCTGGCGCTGGCCTTTGTGGCCACCCTGGGGGCGGGGATTGAGAATGCGGTGCTGGCGATCTCGCTGACCGCCTGGCCGCCCTATGCGCGGATTGCGCGGGCGGAGACGCTGACGATCAGGAATTCGGATTACATCCACGCGGTGCGCCTGCAGGGGGCGGGGCCGATGCGGATTATCACCAAGCACATTTGGCCGCTGTGTATTTCCTCGCTGGTGGTGCGGGTGACGCTCGACATGGCAGGCATCATTCTGGCCGCCGCCGGCCTTGGCTTCCTCGGCCTCGGGGCGCAACCGCCAAGCCCCGAATGGGGGGCGATGATCTCCGAGGGCCGCCGCTTCATGCTGGACCATTGGTGGATTGCCACCATGCCCGGGCTGGCGATTTTCACCGTGTCACTGGCGTTCAACCTTCTGGGCGACGGCCTGCGCGACGTGCTGGATCCGAAAGGGGGCGGGCAATGAGCAGGCTGCTGGAGGTCGAAAACCTGTGGGTGCGCTTTCCCACCCGCAACGGCGTGTTTGACGCGGTGCGCGGGGTGAGCTTCAGCCTCGGGCAGGAGCGGCTCGGGATTGTCGGCGAGAGCGGCTCGGGCAAATCCATGACCGGCCGCGCGATTTTGCGGCTGATCCGGCCCCCGGGGATGGTGGAAGTGGACAAGCTGGCGCTGGAAGGGGTGGACCTGATGGGGCGCTCCGAGCGAGAGATGCGCAAGGTGCGCGGGCAGCAGATTTCCATGATCATGCAGGACCCGAAATTCTCGCTGAACCCTGTGATGCGGGTGGGCAAGCAGATTATGGAAGCCTACCGGCTGCACTATAAGGTGTCCAAGAAAGAGGCCAGGCAGAAGGCTTTGGCGATGCTGGAGGCGGTGGCCATTCGCGACCCCGAGCGGGTCTACCGGATGTTCCCGCATGAGGTGTCCGGCGGTATGGGGCAGCGGATTATGATCGCCATGATGCTGATACCGGACCCGAAGATCATGATCGCGGATGAGCCAACTTCGGCACTGGATGTCTCTGTGCAAATGCAGGTGCTGGAGATTATGGACAAGCTGGTGAAAGAGCGCGGCATGGGGCTGATTTTCATCAGCCACGACCTGAATTTGGTGTCGAGCTTTTGTGACCGCGTGCTGATTATGTATGCGGGCCGCGTGGTGGAGACGCT
>JALWPC010000430.1 GCA_026995265.1 Paracoccaceae bacterium | reverse complement strand
CATAATGGTCTTTGGCCGACAACGAGATGATGTTGCCGCGTATATTTGCCGGAAGAAGCCGGTTTATATCTTCGGTTTCATGGCGTTTCAGGTAGCAGGTGAAGCAATAGTACTTGCTGAGCCGCATATGCAGGTAGCTGAGAGCAAGCGCATAAAAAACCAGTATTCCATGAAAAAGATCATGGTATCCCAGCACACCTCGCTCGTAAAAATAGTTTGGAATTGCGGGTTCGAGGAATGCAAATATATTGGCCGACAACACCACATTTGCGGCAGTTAGCACCCAGGTGTTGACCTTGAGCAAAATATGCAAAGGAAATAAAACCACCGACACCAGCATCGGAACCGTGCCCGCCATTATTGACGCAAGGCATACCACGACGGGGCGCCATGGCCCGTAATCAACCCCGTATTCTGTAAAGGAACGGGTCACGTAAACCATGAGCCCCATACCGATGACCAGAAAATAGAGATCCGGGTGGAAAATATTGATATACAGCATCTCCTTGCTGGCCTGCTTGACGTGCCCCCACGTTGCTTTTCGGCTCTGCTGTATGGCCAGATAAATATTTTCTATCTGAATCAATGCCTGGCTGAATCTGCTTGCCCGCCATTCGAAAATTCTCAGCAGGATACGCTTGATTTTTGGAGCCGGATTTTTCAAATTTTCGCCATATATTAAGGGATATATCATTTCCAGCACAAATTGGATATGAGTTAAAGTGAAATTTAATTTTCAGCTTCAGCGGGAATGAATTGAAAGCTTCATTCAGGGCTGGATTTCGGATTCAGGGACAAACGGGAAGAACCGGTTTTGAGACCAAATACCCAGCCAGGGCACGCCTTGAACATTGGCGATTTCGGCCATGTCCACCAGCCGGTAAAAGCTTTTGCGGTCAATCCGCGCCTCCAGATTGGCGCGCACATTGATATAGGGCGCGGGCTCGCCCTTTTCGTTATGCTCAAGGCGTAAGGGGTGGTCGGGGCCAAGGGGCACGTGCTCGCCGACATTGGCTTCAAAGGTAATCACCCCGCCCCCGGCCTCAAAATCCACCGCGATAAAGGGCACGTCTTCCACCTGAATGCGGACCTTTTCAACCGGGGTGACGAGGAAATACTCCTCGCCCTCGCGCTTCAGAATGGTGGAAAACAGCCGCACCAGCCGCTGGCGGCCAATGGGGGTGCCGAGGTAAAACCACGTGCCATCCCGCGCGATGCGCATGTCAAGGTCGCCGCAGAAATCGGGGTTCCACAGGTGCACGGGGGCAGGGCCGCTCTGGGCAAAATGCTGCGCGGCGCTGGCGAGGCTGTCGGCGGAAGGGGTTTTGGCCATGTTTTTACCTAAAATCGGAAGTTTTCAGCCGAAAGCATAGCAGCATTGCTAGACGAATCCAGCGGGGCGGTTAAACTGGCGAAAATTATAGGGGAATTTATGATGTCAGAGACCGCCTCCGTTGCGCAGATCAAAGACCTGAGCCAGCAGCTCAATGCCGCCAAATCCATGGTCGCCCGCAAGGTGATCGGCCAGCAGGAGGTGGTGGACCAAACCCTGATGACCGTTTTGTGCGGCGGCCATGGTTTGCTGGTGGGCGTGCCCGGGCTGGCCAAAACCCTGTTGGTGGAAACGCTGGGCACGGTGCTGGGGCTGGCCTCCAACCGGGTGCAGTTCACGCCGGACCTGATGCCCTCGGATATTATCGGCGCGGAGGTGCTGGAAACCGCCGATGACGGCAGCCGCTCCTTCAGGTTCATCAAGGGGCCGGTGTTTTGCCAGCTTATGATGGGCGACGAGATCAACCGCGCCAGCCCGCGCACCCAGTCGGCGCTGTTGCAGGCGATGCAGGAGCATCACGTAACGGTGGCGGGCCAGCGCTTTGACCTGCCGGAGCCGTTTCATGTGCTGGCCACGCAAAACCCCGTGGAGCAGGAGGGGACCTATCCGCTGCCCGAGGCGCAGCTGGACCGTTTCCTGATGCAGATCGACATTGGCTACCCCACCGCCGAGAATGAGCGGGCGATTATTCTGGCCACGACGGGGACTGAAGACTCCGAGGTGGAGCCGGTGTTTGATGCGGCCTCGCTGATTGCGGCGCAGCAGTTGATCCGCCGGATGCCGGTGGGCGAGCAGGTGGTGGATATGATCCTTGACCTCGTGCGCGCCGCCCGCCCGGGCGAGGGGGCGAGCGCGCTTGTCAACAAGGCGGTGGTCTGGGGGCCGGGGCCACGCGCCGCGCAGGCGCTGATGCTGCTGGTGCGGGCGCGGGCCTTGCTGGAAGGGCGCATGGCCCCGACGATTATTGACGTGGAAGCACTGGCGCGCCCCGTGCTGATCCACCGGATGGCGCTCGGCTTTGCGGCACGGGCAGAAGGGGTCACGCTGGACAGCGTGATCGCTGATCTGGTGGCAGAAGCGGCCAGCCGGAGCGCCGCCGCGTGAGCCAAACCGCGCAATCCCTGCGGGCCGAGGCCCAGGCGCTCTCGGGCGCTTTGCCGCCGCTGTTGGCCGATGCCGAGCGCTTGGCGGCCAATGTGGCGATGGGCGCGCATGGGCGCCGCCGCGCGGGCAGTGGCGAGAGCTTCTGGCAATATCGCCACGCCATGCCCGGCGACAACTTGGCGAGCATTGACTGGCGGCGCTCGGCGCAAGGCGACGCGCTGTTCATTCGCGAGCGCGAATGGGAGGCAAGCCAGACCGTTGGCTTCTGGGTCGACCCGTCCAGGGCGATGGATTACTACAGCGCCAAGCACCCGCCGAAAGCCACCCGCGCCAAGGTGCTGGCCCTGGCCTGCGCCAGCCTGTTGAGCCGCGCAGGCGAGCGGGTAAGCCTGCTGGCCACCGCCGCCGCCCGCCCGGGCTTTGGACAGGCGAAACTGCACCAAATGGCTTTGGCGCTGGCGGGGCTTGAGAAGGGCGAGGATTACGGGGTTTTGCCCACCCCCCACGGCACGCGCGGCGGGCATCGGCTGTTTTTCTCGGATTTCATGGGGGCGGAGGCGGATATTTTCCCCGCCCTGCACGCCCATGCCGAAGCGGGCAACGATGGCGCGTTGATCCATATTCTGGACCCTTCAGAAGAGGCCTTCCCCTATGATGGCCGGATTATTTTTGAGAGCATGGGCGGGGCGATAGACTTTGAAACCCGCCGTGCCAAGGCGCTGCGGGCGGATTATCAGGCGCGGCTCGACGCGCGCGCCGCCATGCTCAAAGACTGGGCGCATCGGGCGGGCTGGCATTACCTGCGCCATTCCACCGGCACAGCGCCGCAAGCGGCTTTGTTGTGGCTTTACAATGTGTTGGGGGTCAAGCGGTGATCGGATTTCTGAGCCCCTACATCCTGTTGGGCCTCCTTAGCCTGCCACTCCTCTGGTGGCTGCTGCGCGCCGTGCCGCCCGCGCCCTCCCGCCGCCGCTTCCCCGGGGTGCGCCTGCTGCTGGGGCTGAAAGACCCGGAAAGCATCCCCGACCACACCCCGTGGTGGCTGCTTTTGTTGCGTCTCGCCGCGCTGGCCGCCGCGATTATCGCCTTTGCCGAGCCGGTGCTGAACCCGCGTGCCCAAAGCGCGGGTGCGGGCCGATTGCTGGTGCTGCTCGATGGCGGCTGGGGGTCGGCCCCTGACTGGCGCGCGCGCTTGACCAAGGTCGAGGATATTCTCGCCACCGCCGACCGCCCCGTGGCCCTGCGCCTGCTCACCAGCCCGCTGCCCGCCGAGGGCGACCTTGGCTTTACGGCGGCGCAGGACCTCGCGCCGATTGTGCCCTCCCTCACCCCCGCGCCCTATGCGCCGGACCGCGCGGGTTTTGCCAAATGGCTGGCGGAAAACCCGCAGGAGCCGTTTGAAACCATCTGGCTGTCAGACGGCATCGGCGACGCGGCGGCGCTGGCTACGGCCCTGCAAGGCCAAGGTGCGCTCACAGTGGTGAGCGGCCTTTCCCCCGCGCTCTCGCTGCTGCCTGCGCGGATCAATGGCGATTTGCTGGAGGTGCCGGTGCACCGCGTGGATACCGCCGCCGCGCAAACCGTGCCGCTCATCGCCATTGGCCCTTCGCCGGACGGGGTGGAGCAGGTGCTGTGGCGCACCGAGGCGCGCTTTGAAGCGGGGGCGGCAGACACCACGGCCCCCTTTGACATGCCCATTGAACTGCGCAACCGCATCAAGCGGATTGCGCTTGCCGAGGGCGTATCGGCGGGCGGGGTGGTGCTGGCCGATAGCGGCATTGTGCGCCGCAAGGTGGCGCTGTATGCGCCGCAAAACACGCAGGAAGGCCCGCAACTCATTGACCCGCTGTTTTATCTGAAAAAGGCGCTGGAGCCGTCGTCGCAGGTCATTCAGGGCACGCTGGACGAGTTGCTGCTGGCGGTGCCGGATGTGCTTATTCTGGCCGATGTCCCCAGCCTGTCGGAGAAGGAAACTGCCGATGTGCTGGCATGGGTCGAGGCGGGGGGCACCCTGCTGCGCTTTGCCGGCCCGCGGCTGGCAGCGGCGAGCAAGGACCTGACGGCGGTGGACCCGCTCCTGCCTGTGCGCCTGCGGGCTGGCGGGCGCACCCTTGGCGGGGCGATGACATGGGCCACCCCCAAACGCCTGCGCGCCTTTGCGCCCGAGAGCCCCTTTGCGGGGCTGGCGGTGCCCGATGAAGTGACGGTGTCAGCCCAAGTGCTGGCCCAGCCGGGGCCGGACCTTGCGGGCAAGGTCATGGCGGCGCTGGAAGACGGCACGCCCCTGGTGACCAGTGCGCGGCAGGGGCAGGGGCGGATTGTGCTGTTCCATGTCACCGCCAATGCGGAGTGGTCGAACCTGCCGCTCTCGGGGCTGTTCGTGGATATGCTCACCCGCCTTTCGGTCTCGGCCCGTGGCGGTGCGGCGGTGGCGGAGGAACTGGCGGGGCAAAACTGGCTTTTGACCCGCGCGCTGGATGGTTTTGGCACCCTCGGGGATGCGCCGCCGAGCGTGGCGGTGTCGGGCGAAGTGCTGGCGCGCTACCCGCGCACCGCTACCACCCCGCCGGGCTATTACCGGAGCAATGAGCGCGAGGTGGCGGTGAACCTGATTGACCCTGACAACCTGCCAACGGCCCTTGCAGGCCTGCCCGCCGGTGTGGCCCGCGAGGGCTTCGAGACCCGGCCGGAAACCCCGCTCAAGCCGCCCTTCCTGCTGGCGGCGCTCCTGCTGCTCACGCTTGACATTCTGGCCTCGCTGTTCATCTCGGGGCGGCTTTCGGGCGGGGCGCAAGCGGCGCTGGCACTGCTGTTTCTGCTGCCCTCGCCCGAGGCACGGGCGCAGGACGAACGCGCCTTATTGGCCGCCAATAACACCGTTCTGGCCTATGTGCTCACGGGCGATAGCCGCAGCGATGAAATCTCCCGCGCGGGGCTATACGGCCTGTCCCGCACCCTGTTCGAGCGCACCTCGATTGAGCCGCTGGACCCGATAGCGATTGACATTGAGGCCGATGACATCTCGCTGATCCCCTTCCTATACTGGCCGATTTCGGACCAGCAAGCCGCGCTCAGCCCGCTGGCCGTGGCCAAGGTCAACCGCTATCTGCGCAATGGCGGGATGATCCTGTTTGACACCAAAGACGCGCAACTCGGGGCGGGAAGCATTAACGGTGCGGCCTTGCAGCGCCTCACCGCGCAGCTCGAAATCCCGCCATTGGCCCCGATCGAGCCGGACCATGTGCTGACCCGCAGTTTCTACCTGCTGGAGGTCTTCCCCGGGCGCTGGGCCAAAGGGCAGCTATGGGTCGAAGCGCCAAGCCACCTGACCACCATCGAGGGCGCGCCGTTTCGCAACCTGAATGACGGGGTGACGCCGGTGGTGATCGGCAGCAATGATTTTGCCTCCGCATGGGCGATGAACCAACAGGGCCGCCCGATGTATCCGGTGGGCACAGGCGCGCGGGGCGAGCGGCAGCGGGAGCTGGCCAGGCGCTTTGGCGTCAACCTGATCATGTATGTGATGACGGGGAATTATAAATCCGACCAAGTGCATGTGCCTGCGCTGCTGGAAAGGCTGGGGCAATGACAGGGAGCATCACCTTTGACCCGCTCTTTCCGCTTTGGATTTTGGCCGCACTCGCAGCCGTGGCGCTGGCGCTGCTGGCGTTTTCGGCATGGCGCGGGCTGAAGGGCTGGCCGCTGCGGGCGCTGGCTTTGGCGGCGCTCGGGCTGGCGCTGGCCAACCCGCTGTGGCGCGAGGAAAACCGCCTGCCGGAGCGGGATGCGGTGGTGATTATCGTCGATGACACCTCCTCGCAAAGCCTGACGGTGCGCCCCGAACAAACCGCCAAAGCCCTGAAAGACCTGCAAGAAAGCCTCGCCGCGCTGGCCAACCCGCCCGAGGTGATCCTGCGCCATGTGGAAGACGCGGGCCGCGACGGCACCTTGTTGCTCAAAGCCCTGCGCGAGGCAGCGGGGACGGTCTCGGGGGACCGCCTTTCCGGCGTGTTCCTGATCACCGACGGGGTGGTGAACGACGCGGACACGCCCTTTTCGCCGCAAGCCCCCGTGCATCAGCTCATGACGGGCGAGGCCAGCGATTGGGACCGCTCGATCACCGTCACCACTGCCCCCGCCTTCGGGATTGTCGGCGAGGATGTGCAACTGGTATTGCGCATCGAGGATAAGGGCGCGGCCCCTGCCAGCACCGGCATTGCCCGCGTGATTGCCACCATCGACGGCGGCGCAGAGCAGATCATTGACCTGCCGCTCAACCAGGATGTGCCGCTGAACCTGAAGATCACCCATGCCGGGGTGAACCTGCTGGAAGTGCGCACACCGGAGGCGGCGGGGGAGCTCACGGGGCTGAACAATCGTGCGATCCTCAGCGTCAACGGGGTGCGCGACCGCCTGCGGGTGCTGCTGATTTCCGGCGAGCCTTATGCGGGCGAGCGCACATGGCGCAACCTTTTGAAGGCGGACCCTTCGGTGGATCTTGTCCACTTCACCATCCTGCGTTCGCCGGAAAAACAGGACGGCGTGCCGTATCAGGAAATGTCGCTGATCGCCTTTCCGACGCAGGAGCTTTTCACCCAGAAAATCAGGGATTTTGACCTGATCATCTTTGACCGTTTCCGGCGGCAAGGGGTGCTGCCACAGGTTTATATAGAAAACGTCGCCAATTATGTGCGCGGCGGCGGGGCGGTGCTGGTGGCCTCGGGGCCGGCCTATGCGGGGGCGGAAAGCCTCTACCGCTCGCCCTTGCGCGACATCCTCCCTGCCGCGCCCACGGGGCGGGTGCTGGAACAGGGCTACCTGCCGCGGGTGTCCGACATCGGCCGCCGCCATCCGGTCACAGAGGGGCTTGTGGGGCAGGGGATTGACGGCGCAGATCCAAGCTGGGGCCGCTGGATGCGGCAGGTCGAGGTGGCCCCGACGGGGGGCGATACGCTGATGCAGGGGGTGGACGGGCGACCCCTGCTCCTGCTGTCGCGGGTGGTGCAGGGGCGCATTGCCCTGCTGGCGTCGGATCAGGCGTGGCTGTGGAGCCGTGGCTTTGAGGGCGGCGGGCCGCAGCGGGAATTGTTACGGCGGCTGGCCCATTGGCTGATGAAAGAGCCGGAACTGGAGGAAAACGTGCTACGGGCCTCGGCGCGGGGCATGGATGTGCTGGTCGAGCGGCAGATGCTCAGCGGCGAGGTGGGCGACCTGACGGTGACCTCGCCAAGCGGCGAAGAGCAGGTTTTGGGCTTTACGCAGCTTTCCGAAGGGCGTTGGCAGCTTGGCTTTACCGCCACCGAAAGCGGCGTTTACCGGTTGTCCGAGGGGGATGCCCACACCGTGGTGGCCACCGGCCCCGCCACGCCCATTGAGTTCGCCAGCCCCATCGCCACCAAGGCCCTGCTGGCCCCGCTGGTGAGCGGCTCCGGCGGCGGGGCCTTCGCGCTGGAGCACGGTTTGCCGGATATCCGAACCGTGCGAGAGGGCCGCAGCACGGCGGGGCGTGGCTGGGCGGGCGTTGTGTCTCGCGGGGCCTATGTGGTGCAAGATGTGCGATTGTCTCCGCTGGCCAAAGGCTGGATCTACCTCGTGATTGCGGCGTTCTTTAGCCTGCTGGCCTGGCGGGTCGAGGGGCGATGATCGCCGTTACTCTCGATCCTTATTTGGGTATTTGCTGCCAATAGATAAAGTATCGTAAGCTTCAACTGGGATTTGGCACTTTTGCCGTCAACTTCTAACCCCAACTCTAGATTGGCTTTGTTTTTTGCCATTAAGTGTTATAAACACTCTTTTAAAGGCATTTCTTTAGGGGGATTTCAACGTGGCAAACCCATATATATCCGAAGTTAAATATCTCGGCGCAGCCAAGAATGATTTCATTGAAATTGTTGTGGATGCTGGGACCGACGTTTCAAATATGACGGTTACTGTCTATAACGCAGATGGATCAGTTCGATCGACAAACGCGCTTGGCGCGGTTGTAAATACAATCGCCGGCAAAGATGTTTATGTCATAGATAAAGCCACGTCTGCCACCTTTAACGGACTTCACAGGTTTGGCGGTGTGGCTTTGGATAATGCCGGCACCGTCTATGAATTTGTTTCTTTCAACGATAATCCCGCAAGTATAACTGCGATCGCAGGCGCAGCCAACGGGATGACCTCCACCGAAATTGGGCAGGCTGGTGCAGGGCACTCTCTTGAAACCAATGATAGCGGTGCTAGCTATTTTGACCAGATCACCCCCAATGCCGGCACTATTCCGGCCTGTTTTGTAGACGGCACATTGATTCTCACACCCGAAGGTGAGGTTCCAGTGGAAAACCTGAACATCGGGGATATTGTCATCACGCTGGACAGAGGCCCGCAACCTATTCGCTGGGTCGGCCGAAAAGCCATGCAGGATTCACCTGAATCCGCACCGATACGGATTGCGGCAAATGCCTTCGGGCCTGGCAATCCTGCCCGTGAACTGCTGGTTTCTCCCTACCATCGGGTTTTGATCAGCGAAGACATGTGCGAGGTGTTTTTTGGAAATAAAGATGTGCTTGCCCCCGCTGTTTTCCTCCAAAATGGACATTCGGTCCGGCAGGTCTCGATGAAGCGGCCATATGCTTATCACCATTTGCTGTTTGACCAGCATGAGATTGTTTTTTCCAACGGCATGGCGAGCGAGAGTTTTCACCCGGGGCAGGGGGGGCTGGATGCTTTTTCGCGGGAAGCCAAGCAGGAAGTATTGACGCTTTTCCCCGAACTTGCCAACCGTGACTCGGAGTTCGGAGTGGTTGCACGCCCGGTTGTGTGCCAACAGGAAGCCAGCCTCCTGATGAATTATTGTTTGGCCAGCTAACAACTGCGGTGCCTGCCATGTTTTGGCTGGCCCCTTCTTTCACTCTTGGCCCGTGTTGCCAACATTTGGCGCTTTGTATTGTGCCCTTTCGCGCGCAGAGCGCAGAGCGATCAGGGGGGCGTAAGTGTGAGGTGTCTCCCGGCGCTTTGGCCTCGGTGAGCGGGTAAGCAGAAATACTTATAGCGGATAAACCGGCGCGGGGCCAATGGTGAAGGGGCCAATACGGCTTTCGCCATTTTCAAAGTTGATGGTAAATCGCAGGTTTGCGCCGCCCGAAGCGCCGTCGAGCGCCCGTTTCAGGGTGATAAGCTCGGTGGTGCTCAGGTGGGAGGCCTGCCTGAAAACCTCGTATAGCGGCTGCCAGTTTTTCACATCAAAGGCGAGATGCCCCTCGACATAGCCGTTTGCCCCCTTGGAAAGCGCGCCTGAAACCATCAGCTCGGAGCCACCCCAGACCATCCGGCTTGGCTCGATAGAAGCGCTGACAGGGCGGGGCGGGTGCCCGTTTTTCAGGGCCAGACGGTCTATCTCGCGGTCAAAATCCAGATAGGCCGAAAGCCGGATGCTTTCAATCATGCCGCTAAAGATATTGCCGCCGCCGAGGCGGGAGGTCAGGCTGCGCGGGGGCGTTACATTGGCAAGCTCGATGCCAAGGTGGTAACGGGTGGCCCCGGTTTCATCCTGAAACAGCGCTGCGTTAAGCTGGCCAATATTTGCAGGCCCGAAGCGCGCGCCGTCAAGCGCGACGGCTTCGCCCTCGATCTGCAGGCGCGACAGTGGCAGGTTGATGGAAGGGCTGACAACCAGCGAGGCGCGCAGCAGGCCGGCGTTGATGGTGGCCTGCCCTTCTGGCGTGTCGAGAACCTGCTCGCCGGGCCATGCCATGATGATATGGTTGGGCGTATAAGACAGCGTCTTGATCTCGAACGCTTCCCCGCGCCAGCCCCAGCGCCCGCTCGGGTCGCGGAAATTCAGGCCGGTGAGGGTGGTATCAAAGCGGTTGGGAAAGCCCGTAACGCCCAGATGTCGGCTTTCGGCTGTCCAGCCCTGATCCCGGCTTTCAGCCAATACCTGAGCATAGATTTTTTCCTGTGCCTTGGCGCCATAAAACCAGTATCCGCTCCATAATGCGGCGGCGAGGAATACAAATTTGAACATCCATTTCATTTGGGGCTCCCGCTTTATGGTCGCGCGGGGTATACCACAAAAAAACGGGGCACGCTATGCAATATGAAAACGGTATCTGGATATTCGGCTACGGCTCGCTGATCTGGAACCCGGGCTTTGCCTATGCGTCCAAACAGCAGGCGACGCTCTCGGGGTTTGCCCGGGTGTTTTGCCTGTGGTCGGTGCATTATCGCGGCAACGCGGCGCAACCCGGGCTGGTGCTGGGGCTGAACCCCGCTGACGGGGAAAGCTGCGAAGGCGTGGCGTATTATGTGGGAGCGGGGGCGGCGAAAGAGGTGCATGAATACCTGCGGGCCCGTGAGCTGGTTTCCTATGCCTACCTTGAGCGCCTCTTGCCGCTGCGGCTGCAGGATGGTCGCGAAGTTCAGGCCATTTGCTATATCGTGGACCCTGATCACAGCCAATATGCGGGCGGGTTGTCACTGGCGGCACAAGCCGAGGTCATTAAGCGGGCGCACGGTTCTGTCGGGCCAAATCTTGAATATCTGCAAAACACCGCCGCGCATCTTGAAACGCTGGGGATCGTGGATGAAAACATGAAGGCGCTGTTAAAGCTGACCGCAAGTATATAGGTGGAATCGAACGGGTCTTTTATCCGCGTTTCCAAGCGGAGGCTATTGTCGCTATTACAATTGATGCATGGAATAAATGCTCCTTTAGGTAATACGCAAAATCTTTTCCACTATTTGATATGATGTGTTCACGGTGACTATTGTCCTAGGTTAGTAGTCACCCCGAAATACGAAAATATAAGCAAAAACAGTGCTTATAGCGGTTGTGAAATGCTAGACACCTAACGACCAGGATTTGCCGCAAGTGCAACTTTTAGAAGTTTAAAAAATCCAAGAAGCCATTTTCCTTACGGGCAATGGGCAAGCGCGCAAACCATGCTTTGAACGATGGGTTCTAATTGCTTCCGGGTGAAATATGCTCGTTTACAATTCCGAACCACTCGCCGGACATCAGGATCTTCTTCAGACCAGCGTTCAGTATGCCGAGCACCTCTACGGCAGCCGGATTGGGGGTGTAGGCCATTGCGTGAAGCGTTGTTTTTTGAGAAAACGCCGGAATATCCGCAAGGCCGGACTGCCGGGAAACCAAGGAGCCGAAGCTTTGATAATCGGCCACGAAAGCGTCATAGACGCCGTTTAAAGTGCCGTTTTGGCATGTCGCAAAATCGGGGGCGGTTTCAACCATAGCTCCACTCGCCAACACGCCATTCTGTTCCAGAATATCTATGGTATGAAATTGGGGCACGCAAATTGACTTGCCTGCAAATGCGTCCGCAGCCGTGGCGAGGGCCAGCGGGCTTTCTGCTTTGGTGAAAATACCGAGGGTGATCTCGTAAAGCGGGTCGGAAAAGGTATAGTTCTGGCAGAGATAGGCCGATTGTGGGGAGAGCGGCGCGTCGCCATCGCATTTCGGCATAATCCACGGGAAGGAAAGCAGTGCGTTTGGCGCGGTGGACAAGCGCAGAACGTCCAATGCCATTTCGGGGCGCTGGGTTTCCACCGTTGTTTCAAAGCCACCCGCCCGCAATGCCGCAGCAATAATTTCCGGGATGATCCCTGAATTGTCCTCCCCGATAAAAGGGGTGCTGCCGGCCTTGGCTAGAAATAGCGACGTGGTTTCGGCGGTAGGGCTGTCTGGCGTATCAACCAGCGCAACAAATGCTGTTGGCTGAGGCATATGCATGTTATCACGGCAGGGAATGGAAAGTTCCATGCCGATTTCAATGGTATTCGGGTCTTCGCCGATAACATCTGTGTTGGCATTGTAAATAATCGGTGACAATTCGCGCACGCCGTAATAACGCTCCGAAATCAACCTCAGGGTGTCTCCCGGGGCGACGAAATAGGTGTCGCAATTCTCGGCCGCCCGGGCGGTGGCGCCCGCAGCCAAAAGCGCAACAAGCCCCAAAAATACCGTTATTTTAAACATGATACACCACGAACTCACTACATTTTGCCACCATTATATCATGATTTACAGCACGTTTCAATTCATGTTTCGTTAATCTTTGCCCGAAGGTTAACGCCCACGGCATTGGTTATGGTGACCCATTGGCCGGTTTCGGGGGCCGTGGTTTCCCAGGTTGCAGGCCATTGCACCCCGTCGATTTCCACTTTACCTTGTGTTCCCGCCACATGTATGACCTTTGCTTCCCGCCCGATAAGATTTTTGCCGCGGGCGTTCAGCTTGCTTTGCGGCTCGTTCTTCTCAGCCTTCGCCATCAGCGCGCGCCCGCCAAAAAGCAGCACAATAGACAGCCCTGCAAAAATCGCCACCAATGCCTGGCCCGAAAGCCCGGGCATCAGCCAGACCAATGCCGCCATGAGCACGGCGGCCAGACCGGGCCAGATGACGACAAAGTTCGGGGCCAGAATCTCCAGTGCCACCAGCAGAATGCCCAGCGCCAGCCAAAGCCACGGGCTGGCCGATGCGACCCATTCAAAAAAAACAGCCATTTATTTCCCCTTTCCTGTAACCGCCTTGGCAATGTCGGATATGCCGGCAATGGAGCCGAGCAGGCCCGAGGCCTCCAGCGGGATCATCACGGTTTTGCTGTTGGGCGAGGCCGCCACGTCGCGCAGGGCTTCGGTGTATTTGTTGGCGACAAAATAGTTGATCGCCTGAATGTCGCCCTCGGCAATGGCCTTGGACACCATCGCCGTGGCGCGCGCCTCTGCCTCGGCGGAACGCTCGCGGGCCTCGGCATCGCGGAACGCCGCTTCCTTGCGACCCTCGGCCTCCAGAATTTGCGATTCGCGTTCGCCCTCGGCGGTCAGAATCGCCGCCTGCTTTTGCCCCTCGGCCTGCAAAATCTCGGCCCGTTTGGTGCGCTCGGCCTTCATCTGCCGCGCCATGGCTTCGTTAATATCGGGTGGCGGCGCGAGGTCCTTGATCTCTACGCGGGTGACCTTCACCCCCCAGCTTTGGGAGGCGTCGTCGATCACTTCCAGCAGCCTATGATTGATTGTGTCGCGATTGGAAAGACTTTCATCAAGGTCCATCGAGCCAATCACGGCGCGGATATTGGTCATGGAGAGGTTGCGCAAGGCGCGTTCGAGGTCGCGTACTTCGTAAGAGGCCTGCGCGGCATCAATTACCTGATAAAAGGCAATGGCATCGGCCACAACCATCACGTTATCTTTGGTGATCACCTCCTGGGATTGCACATCCAGCACGGTTTCCATCATGTTGACCCTGGCCCCGATTTTATCCACAATCGGCACGATAAATCGCAGACCGGGGGCCAGCGTGCGGGTGTAGCGGCCAAAACGCTCGACCGTCCACTCCTCCCCCTGCGGCACGGTTTTGACGGTCATCCAGATCAGGATTAAGGCAAAGACCAAGAGCGCAATGGCGGGGGCACCGGTGGTGGTTAGCAGGTTTACAAGATCGTTCATATTGCCTCCAAAAGTTGCAAAGAAATACGTCGCCTACACCACATATAGGCATGAATATGCCCATATTGAAGGTTTATCGGCCTCTTTTCGGTGTTATTTGCTGGTCAAATGGCGTGGCGAATGTTGTAATGCCCACCAAAATTGCGTTTTCAGGAGAGCAAGCGCCCCATGAAACTAGACATCGATTTCAAGCGTGAGCCGTCTTTCACCCGGCCGACGCGGCAGGCCATGATCATGCTGGTTATTCTGGCTCTGGTGCTGATCGGCGCGGTGGCGGCCTTTCCGTCTATGTCCCATATTTTTCTGGTGTCACCATATCTGAACGGGGTGATTATCGCTGTATTTGTGATCGGCGTTCTGGCCTGTTTCTGGCAGATCATCACGTTGCTGGTGGCGGTGCGCTGGATCAAGGGCTTTGTGCTGGACCGCCCGGGCCACGAATTTGTGCGCGCCCCGCGTATTCTGGCCACGCTGGAGGCGCTGCTGCGCGACAGCCGCGCCCGCAAAAGCCTCACCTCCACCTCCAGCCGCTCCATTCTGGACAGCGTCGGCACGCGGCTGGACGAGTTGCGCGACATCACCCGCTATATTGCAAGCCTGCTGATTTTCCTCGGGCTTCTGGGCACGTTTTACGGGCTTGCCACCACGGTGCCCGCGGTGGTGGACACCATCAAGAGCCTTGCCCCCCAAGAGGGGCAAACGGCAGCGGATACGTTCAAAAACCTGATGGAAGGGCTGGAAAACCAGCTCGGCGGCATGGGCACGGCCTTTGCCTCGTCGCTGCTGGGCCTTGCGGGTTCGCTGGTGGTGGGGCTGCTGGAGCTGTTTGCTTCGCACGGGCAAAACCGGTTTTATATGGAGTTGGAGGAATGGCTGTCCTCGATCACAACGCTTAGCCTTGTAAGCGATGGTGAAGGGGCCGCGGCGGGCAATGACCTGACGGCGCTATATGGCTTTATGGAGCAGACGGCGCTGCAAATCGAAACTCTGAAAGACGTGACCCTGCGCGGCGAGGAAAGCCGCCAGAAAACCGATGCGAGCCTGGGGGAGTTGGCCACGGCCGTTAGCGCCATGGCGGGCCGGTCAGGCGGGGCGGGGCTGGATGAAGAGGTGTTCGAGCGCATTGCCGCCTCGCAGGCCGAGATGACGCGGATTTTGCGGGAGCGCGAAGAAAGCGCGGGGCTGCTGGACAGCGAAGCCCGCTCGCGGCTGCGCAATATTGATGTGCAGCTTTTGCGGGTTCTGGAAGAAATGTCGGCAGGACGGCAGGAAAGCATCGCCGATTTGCGCGGCGACCTGGCGCAACTGGCGCAAAGCATTTTGGCGCTGGCCAACACGCGGGGCAGCTAAATGGCCCTCGGTCGACGCGGCAACGGGCGGGACGCCCCCAATATCTGGCCCGGATTTGTCGATGCGATGACGGCGCTTTTGCTGGTGCTGTTCTTCGTGATTTCAATTTTTATGATCGTGCAATTTGTGCTCTCGGAAACAGTGACCAAGCAGGATGAGGAACTCAGCGCCTTGTCTGAGCAGGTCGCGGGACTGGCGGACGCATTGGGGTTGGAGCAATCGCGTGGGCGGGCGCTGAACCGGCAACTTGGCGAACTGAATAGCGCCCTTTCCGAGGCCCAAAGCCAGAGCAACGCCCAGGCGGCGCTGATCGCAACCCTGACGACCCAACGCGACAGCCTGCAGGCGCAGGTAGAGGAGAGCGCCGGCAAAATCACCGATTTTGAGGCGCGGATTGCGGCGCTGGTGGCGCAGAACCAATCGCTTGAGGGCACGGTCGCAGACACCCAATCCAGGCTCGATGCCGAGGCCGAAGCGGCGCGGCTGGCGGCGGCCCGCACCGAAGCCCTGCGCGCCATGATTGCCGATTTGCAAAGCGCCCAATCCAGCGCTGCCGAACAGGCCGCCCAGATGCAGGCACAAATCGACAATGCCACCCAGGCGCTGTTTTTAGCCGAGGCGGCCAAGCGGGAGGCGCAGGCCTCGGCCTCTGACCGCGCCACTGAAATTGCCCAACTCCGGCAGGAGCGGGATGCGGCGCAAGCCCGTCTGGCCAGCCTTCAGGGGGAATTGGAGGTTGCCAACACCGCGTTGGGCGAAAACCGCGCCGCCGCCTTGCGAGAGGCCGCCGACCTGCGCGCTCAAATTGCCGCGCTTACCGAGGCCCGCCGCACCCTGAGCGAAGACCTGAGCACCGAGCAAATGGCCCGCATTGCCGTGGCCAAACAATTGGCAGATGCGCAATCGGCGCTGGACACCACGCGCAACGCTGCCGCCCAGACCGAAGAGGAGCGGGCGCGGCTGGAAGCGCTGCTGGCAGATCGGGAAAACCAGATTACGGCCGCCGAACTGGCCTTGGCCGAGCGGGCGGCGGCGCTTTCTGAGGCGGAGAAAGGTAAGCTGGCCGAGGCCGCCGCTGCCGAGGCGCTGCGCGCCCGATTGCAGGATGCCAATACCGAGCTTACGGCCATGACCCTTCAATTGGAACAGGAGCGCCAGCGCGCCGAAGATACGCTGACCCAACTGGCTGCCTTACGGGCGGCCCAGCGGGAGCTTTCGGGGCAGGATGCGCAAAATCTGGAAGTGATCACCCGTCAGCAAGCCGCGTTGCAAGAGGCCGAGCGCCTGCTGGCCGAGGAAAAAGCCCGCTCGCTGGATTCCCAGCGGCAGGTGGAATTGCTGAACCAGCAAACGGCGGCGCTGCGGCAGCAGTTGAACGAACTTCAAGGCTTGCTGGACGCCTCGGCCCGGGCGGATTCCGAGGCGCAAATCCGGATACAGAGCCTCGGGTCAGACCTGAACACCGCGCTTGCCCGCGCCGCCGCCGAAGCTCGTGCCCGGGCCGCCGCCGAAGCCCGCGAAAA
>JALWPC010000429.1 GCA_026995265.1 Paracoccaceae bacterium | reverse complement strand
GGCACCTTTATCGGTGCGCCACCAGCGCTCCCATTCTGAGTCCGGTTTGCCATTGGCATCGGCCCATTCGGCGGTAGCCCCGATATATTCAATCGGCGCATCAAACCATACGTAAAAAACCTTGCCCTCCATGCCCGACCACGGCGCGCCGTCAAACTGCGCGGGCACGCCCCAGTCAAGGTCGCGGGTAATGCCTCGGTCCTGCAAGCCGTCGCCGTCATGCAGCCATTTCTTGGCAATCGAGGTGGTGAGCACCGGCCAGCCTTCCTGACTGTCGATCCACTTATCCAGCGTTTCGCGCATCGCCGATTGCTTCAGGTAAAGATGGCTGGTTTCCCGCACCTCAAGGTCGGTGCTGCCAGAAACTGCCGAGCGCGGGTTGATAAGGTCTGTCGGGTCCAGCTGCTTGGTGCAATTCTCGCACTGGTCGCCCCGGGCGTTTTCGGCGCCGCAATTCGGGCAGGTGCCCTCGATGTAACGGTCCGGCAGGTAGCGCTTGTCGGCACGGGAATAGACCTGCTTTTCACTGACCACCTCGATCAGCCCCGCACGGCCCAGAGCGGCGGCGAGGTGCTGGGTGATCTGGCGATTGCGCCCCGAGCTGGAGCGGCCGAAATAGTCAAACGACAGGCCGAACCCCTCGGCCAGTCCCTTTTGCACCTCGTGCATATCGGCGCAATATTGGGCCACGGGCACACCGGCTTTCGTGGCGGCCAGCTCGGCGGGGGTGCCGTGTTCGTCGGTGGCGCAAATGAACATCACCTCGTGGCCTCTGGCACGCATATAGCGGGCATAGCAATCGGATGGCAGTTGCGAGCCAACAAGATTCCCCAAGTGCTTGATGCCGTTAATATAGGGGAGGGCGGAGGTGATAAGAATTCGAGTCATGATGACACCTTTATTGTGATGCCTTCGTTTACCCCAAGGCTGTGGCAAGGGCCAGACAAAATCTTTGGTGGCGCAAAAAGGCGATCGTTCTTGTTGGCATTGACTGTGGCTGCCTACGCTGGCGGCCCCGCTTGCTCCTGTAGA
>JALWPC010000428.1 GCA_026995265.1 Paracoccaceae bacterium | reverse complement strand
CTCTGGCGCGCCGTCGGCACCACCCTCGAGCGCATCACCGCGGAAGAGTGTGCAAACTATTTCAAAAACGCAGGCTACGCTTCCGTCAAAACCTGAAACGCTCTAACACCGGTTGCGCTTGCGCAACCCGCGCCGACGAGGCGGGCCGGATTTCTTGCGCAATTTTGCATACAAATTGAGCTTTTAGGTTGCGCAATTTTGCATACAAATTGAGCTTTTTGTTTGCGCAATTTTGCATACAAATTGCTGGGGTAGGCTCTCCGAGGAGGCGCGCACCCGGGGCTGTCCGGCAGTTCCGAGCTTGCTTTTGTCTCTGCGGGGCTAAAGCCCCACTCGACAAAAGCACAGTTTTTGCAAGCAAAAACAGGTGGCCCTCACGGGCCATGGCCTCGCTGCGCTCGGCGGGCCAAGCCATAAGGGCAACAAAAAAGGCGACGCCAGCGTGCCGCCTTTGATGTTTGTGAATGCGGGAGGGTTAAGACGTCCACTCCATGATTTTCATGCCCACAAGGCCGCCGATCACCAGAAAGGCGAAGGTGATGAAGGAGCCCATGGCCATGGTCGACAGCCCCGTGACCCCCTGCCCGATGGTGCAGCCAAGTGCGAGCACGCCGCCGATGCCCATCAGCGCCGCGCCGATGATATTGCGCGCGGTGTCCACCTCGCCGCTGAAGGTGCGCAGCCGCAGGTCGCGCTTCACCAGCGCCCCGAGGAAGCCGCCCAGCACCGTGCCCAGCAGCACCGCCACGGGAAATGACATGGAGGCATAGGCGGTGTAGCGCATCAGGTAATTAATGGTGTCCCCCGAGGGCCTCACGAAGGTGAGCGAGGTCAGCGCCACGGGCACATCGGCGAATTCGTCCTGCGCCATGCCGGTGAGCATCCAGCCCGCCGTGGCCAACAACCCGATGCTGACACCCGCGAAAATATGCACCGGCGAAGAGAGGAACTTTTTGTTCAGGAACACATAGCCCAGCAGCAGCGCCTCCAGCAGGATAAAGGCATAAAGCCGTGCGGTTTCAGCATCCAGCCCCGTGAGCTTGGCCAGCAGGTCATCAAACCCCTGCCCCGCCATGCCGTAATCGGCCAGATTAATCATGCCGTAGCTGTTCAGAATCACCCGCCAAGGGCCGATCAGACCGCCGATGGTCATAAAGCCGAAGATACCGACGACCAGCAGCACCAGAACCGAACGCAAATCGCCCGAGCCCGCGCGCACCAGATTGCGGCTCACACAGCCCGCGCCCATCACCATGCCGATCCCGAACAGAAACCCGCCGAGCACAAAGCCGATCCAGACGAAATTCGCCCCCAGAAAAATGCTTTCGCGCCGGTCCATTATCCCCAGCTTTTCCAGCACAAACACCCCGATCATCGCCGTTGCGCCCGCCAGCACCCAGCTTCTGAACCGCCGCCAGTCGCCAAAATTGGCCAGGTCGGAGACCGAGCCCATGGCGCAGAAATTGGTGAGATATACAATCGCGCCCAGCAGGGTGCCGATCAGCAACCCGCCATACGTCATGTAGGCGCTCGGGTTTTCCAATATCGAATCTCTGAGACTGTCCAGCATTTTTTTCGCTCCCTTGGTGATTCTAGCGCGCAAAATTTCGCGCCTATACTTCGTTATTTTCCGATAAACATTAGCATATATGATATTCCCGATGTAACGCAAAACTATAAAAATGGGCGAATTGACGCGATTTGCTCAATTTTTCGTGCCTGCGGCACCACCATTCTTGACGCGCGGGCGATTTTAGTATTCATTAATTCTAATTTGTAAGGCTAGCGATCAATAACGGGAGTAGGAATCATGGCTGACGGAGATTTTGGCAACGCGAAAAGCATGTCGATTATTGTAACCAAGGGCACCCTTGACTGGGCATATCCGCCTTTCATCCTCGGCACCACCGCCGCTGCGATGGACCTGGACGTGACCATGTTCTTCACCTTTTACGGCCTGCCCCTGCTCAACAAAAAACTTGATCTCAAGATGACAACTCTTGGCAACCCGGCCATGAAAATGCCTATGGCCGGCATGCATATGGCGATGCCCAACATCGTGTCCGCCCTGCCGGGCGTGGACCGCGGCGCCACCACGATGATGAAAAACCTGTTCAAGAAAAAAGGCGTGGCCTCTATCGAGGACCTGCGCGAGGCAGCCGTTGAATCCGACGTGCGGATCATTGCCTGCCAGATGACGCTGGACCTCTTCGAGATGGACCGCAAAGACATGATTGACGGCGTAGAGCTGGGCGGCGCGGCCACCTATATCGACGTCGCCACCAAATCCGACATTAACCTGTTTATCTAACCAACAAGGAAAGGCTCCATAATATGGCTGACCAAACACTGAACGCAGAAGGCCTGAACTGCCCGCTGCCCATCATCAAAGCAAAAAAGGCCCTGAAGGGCCTCGAGGCCGGCAAGGTGCTGGAAGTGCGCTCGACCGACCCGGGTTCCGTGGCCGATTTCGCCGCCTTCTGCACCCAGACCGGCAATGAGCTGCTGAAATCCGAGACCGAGGGCAACGTTTACCTGTTCGAGATCAAAAAGAACTAGGCGAGCCCGGATGAGCTCCCAAAGCCCCGCCATCTGGCGGGGCTTTTTTTCGGCACCCGTAATGGGGAAACTCCGGCTGCAGGCCGCCCCCGGGTTTCACCCTTTGAGAAGCGCCGAAAACCCGCTGTGATTTCTGTATGATTTCTGTCGGACTTTTGTATGACATCTGTCGTGCACCCGCCCGCGCTGCGCCCCCATCACAAGCGGGATAGTCGACAGGCAGCGCGGACAAGATTTTGCCAATTCGAGCCATCGTCACCAACCGGTCGTGTCCGCCCAGGCTTGCCTTTGCCTCGGGAAGGGCCGCAGGTTTGGTGTGGGTGAAGAGCCCGCGCCAAGCCCCCCCACTCGGCAAAGGCAGGCTTTTCGCAAGCGAAAAACCGGTGGCCCTGACGGGCGGTGGCCTCGGCTGCGCCTCGGTGGGATAGAGCGACCGCCAGGGCCCTGCGCCAAGCCGTGCAAACCCGCGATACTGCCCCCACCACAAGCGCAGAATTCGCAGCGCGGCGCGGGTGTAATCTCGCCAAGCAAAGCATACCTTGACGCGCCGCCCCGCCGAGCCGAAGGCGAGGCGCGGGTCCGGTGCGCCAGCACCGGAAGCACCGGACCCGGTCCGGCGCCGCAAAATTCACCCCCGGCACCATGGGCCACCGAAAACATCGGTTGACGACCCCCGGCAAAGCGCCGAAACTTGGTCGGAAAGGAGCGACCATGAAAACCGGATTCTTTGTCGATGAAAAATGCTTCTGGCATTCCGGTGGACACTACGCCCTCACAGCCCCGGTCGGTGGCCTCGTGCAGCCGCTTGCGGCGGGTGGCCTGCCGGAAAACCCCGAGACCAAGCGCCGCCTTTTCAACCTGACGAAGGTCACGGGGCTGGCCGACGAGCTCGCCGTCCAATCCGCCGCCCCCGCCACCCGCGCCCAGCTCGAAGCCGTTCACCCCGCGCATTACCTGGACACCTTCAAAGCCAAAAGCGACGCAGGCGGGGGCGAGCTTGGCTTGCGCACCCCCTTTAGCCCGGGGGGCTACGAGATCGCGGCGCTCTCTGCCGGCCTTGTCATCGCGGCCACCCAGACGGTGGCCAACGGCGCCCTGCAAAACGCCTATGCGCTCTCCCGCCCGCCGGGCCACCATTGCCTGCCGGACTGGCCCAACGGCTTTTGCCTGCTCGCCAATATCGCCGTGGCCATCAAGGCCGTGCAGCCCCTGCGCGTGGCGGTGGTGGACTGGGATGTTCACCACGGCAACGGCACCGAGGCGATCTTCTATGACCGTGCCGACGTGCTCACCATTTCAATCCATCAGGAGAAAAACTACCCGCTGGATACCGGCGGCCCCGAAGCTACCGGCGAAGGCGCGGGCCAGGGCTTCAACATGAACATCCCCCTGCCGCCCGGGGCGGGTCATGAAAGCTATCTCTATGCCCTGAACCGCCTTGTTCTCCCCCGCCTGCACGCCTTCAAACCCGACCTGATCATGGTTGCCTGCGGCTTTGATGCCTCGGGTGTAGACCCGCTTTCGCGTATGCTCTGCTCGGCTGAAACCTACCGCCTGATGACCCGCGCCCTGATGCAGGCCGCCGAAACCCTCTGCAATGGCAAGCTGGTTATGGCCCATGAGGGCGGCTATTCCGAGGTCCACGTGCCCTTTTGCGGCCACGCGGTTCTGCAGGAGATGAGCGGCAGCCCCTTGGATGCGGGCGATGCCCTTGGCGCGCGCATCGCGGGCCAGCAGCCCTCCGCGGCCATGCAGGCGGTTTACCGCGAGATCATCGACGGCTATGCCTACCACTTCGGCCTTTGACCGTCTCATTGATAAAACGTGCGGCGCTTGTGCTCTGCCCCGCCCGCCGCCACTGGCCAAGGGGTTGTCTTTGGCATTCTGATTAATGCGCGTTCCAGCCCTCCGCATAGGGCCAATGCCTGGCTAACAC
>JALWPC010000427.1 GCA_026995265.1 Paracoccaceae bacterium | reverse complement strand
GCCACTCCCGGCAACTATGCCGTAGAGTGGATTGCCTATGATAATGATAGCTTTAGAGGTATGGCTACAGCGGCATCCCCTGGATACACCATGCCTGGCTGGAGTGGATTTATCGACTTAAATGCCATTACCGACGGAATCACCTTAAGCAGCCCAGGTAGTGATTTTACCAATATCGCAACACCCATTATCTCTTCTGAAACCAACGGAAGCGTAAACCTCTCCCTAGATGCCGCCGGTGCTGCTATTATCTTTCCTGATGCCCCGGGTACGGTTAATGACTACGGATGGTACGGTACGGTACCTGCCTTGGTACATCCTGTGTATGCGCCTACAGCCACGACACTACGCTCTACGACCGTTTCAGGCAGAAATTTTCAAGGGGTAAACAATGAGGTGTATGAAAACTATAAACTCGTCGTTACGGCTTATGCTTTGGATTATAACAATACAAACAACAACCTTACCCTCTATTCAAACTACCGTCCCTGGAACGGCGAAACCTATGCTCAAAACGGTACGGCAAACCTACTCTTAGAAGATGTCTCCACATTTAGATTCTTACAAGTAGGAGATATTATAAAAGTGCAGCTGTGTGTACAAACCCCTGCAGTTTTTGATGCGAACAGCTCCTATTCTATCTGTAAAGAGAAGGCGGTATATTAATGCGACGTTCCGGTTTTACCCTTATTATGGCCATATTTTTACTTGTTGCTTTAGGCGGGATGCTAGCAGCCATGCTCTCTTACACTACCCAGACCACACAAAGAGGCAGCGACCTTTTTTATAAAGAGCAGGCGAAGCTTTTAGCTAAAAGTGCCACCGAATTTGCGCTTTTAGCTATTGGAGCGCACGACAGAACCGCTACAGGTAATTGTCTGAGTGATATAAATATGAGCTACTCCGATAACGGAGAGAAGCTTTTTGATATTCGTGTCAGTATGCGCTATTTTGGGCTTACTACCATAACCTGTCCAAGCTTCGGTGCCATTACGACACCCGAATCGGAAGGAACGGTTTTGGTTGATGTTAC
>JALWPC010000426.1 GCA_026995265.1 Paracoccaceae bacterium | reverse complement strand
TTCCCCTGATAGCTTAACGGTTAAAGCACCCCGCTCATAACGGGTAGACTGTAGGTTCGAATCCTACTCGGGGGACCAAATTTAAAAAACAGCGGAGTAAGAAAACGAAAAAACTAGTAATAATAACTGCTGTAACGTTTATAACTACTGCAATCAAAACAGGTTGTAGCAGAAAAGCTACAATAGCTTCCTATAATTTATCAGAAGTTTCTGATATTACGATTTATTAATATCTATAAATCAAATTTGAGTGATTGTTATTTTATACGCCTTTAGAAGTTAAGAAATGCTAAGTCTGACTACTAGTTTAAATAACAATCGCTCATTCTTAACTGTAAATAAATTTAAACATGTTTAAAGGAAAAAACAATGAATAAATATAACACTAAAGAAGCATACAATAAATTAGTTAATGCTTTTTATATTGCATTTGAAACTGCAAAAAAAGCAGGAGTAGATTTAACTAAATTACAATGGCATGATCCTGCTATTTTTAATAAATACTATGCTGTTGATGTCTTTGAATATGTAGGTGATATAGAATTTCGAGAGAAAGTTGTAGTTGAAGTACCTTATAACAAAACACTAAAAGAAGTATTAGTAGAAACAGCTTTAGAATTTACACGAGATTATGGTATTGCAGAAATTGATATTTCTAAAATTTTACAGAAAAATGCTACATTAAATACAGAAGAATGTTACTTTAAAAAAGACCTTGTTATTGCAGAAGAAGATAATAAAATTTTATCAATTGAAGTTTACGGTATTACTTCTAGTATTGAACTAAGAAATATTAAAGAAACTACAAAAAGTATGTACGAATGCTATATAAATTTACATAATATTTAACATTCTGTAATGTTAGCTATTTATTCCAATAATAGGAGTTATTACAATGATTAGAACCGCTATTAAAAGAACTAACCCAATACACTTCCTTAAAACTAAAGAAGCTACTGACGAAGACTATAAAGAGTTATTTAGTTATACGGATAATGAGGAATTTTTAGGTATCACTAATATAGAGGGTATAG
>JALWPC010000425.1 GCA_026995265.1 Paracoccaceae bacterium | reverse complement strand
GGCATGAAGATAGGCACGAGGCTTTCCAAAAGTCCCAAAATCAGACCGCCTGCGAGCGAGCCGAGGGGATTGCCAAGCCCTCCCAGCACGCCGATGACGAAGGATTTGAGTTCGTATGCGCCGCCCGCGAGGATGGTGAAGGGGAGCAGCGAGGCGATGAGCGCGCCTGCAATGGCGGCGAGCATCGCGCCAAGCCCGAAACTAAACGCCAGAATCTGCGTGGAGGGGATTCCCATCAATTCGGCGGCGGAGCGGTTGTTGGCGACCGCTCGGACATATTTTCCCAGCCGGGTGCGGTAGAGGAAGAGATACAACCCGCCCGCGACGAGTACGGCAATGAGGGCGGAAACAAGCCGAGTTCCCAGAATGGTGATTCCGCCGAGGTGAATTTTTCCGAGCGAGAAATCAATGTTGCGGGGGGAGGTGCTGAGGAAGGCGGTTCCTGTTCCGATGATAATCATATTGACGGAAAAGGTCGCCAGCAGCGTGGAAAGGCTCGGCGCGTTGAGGACGCGGTGAATCGCGATAAAGTAGATGATGATGCCCAAGAGCAGCCCCGCAATTGCCACGAGAAGAAAGGCAAGGTATGGGCTTAACCCTGCAACGGAGAAGAAGAAATACATGATGAACATGCCCAGCGCGATGATTGCGCCGTGCGAAAGGTTGATAACGTCCATCACGCCCCAGATGAGGGTCAGCCCCATTGCGGCGATGCCATAAATGACGCCGATGAGGATTCCATCCACGATAGAGGTGAGGAGACTACTGCTTCCCATAGAGTTTCCTTTCTGTTTGAATGCCTGCGAGAGGTAAAAAAATCCCCTTGCAGGCGTTTTTGCGCGCCTGCAAGGGGGAAAGAGAGGAAAGGACTATTGTCCGATTGGGTAGATGAAGTCGGCGGTTGCGCCGTTGGCGGGCCACACAACCTGTTTGACAAGGTTGCCGTCGGCGTCTTTTTGCCACTGGATGTAAATCATGCTGTGTCCGATTTGCAGCCCGTGCGCCTCTTCGCTGGTGTCGAATTTGATGTCGCC
>JALWPC010000424.1 GCA_026995265.1 Paracoccaceae bacterium | reverse complement strand
GAAACCCGCGGCATCACCAAGGTGATCATCGAGCACGATATGCACGTGGTGTTTTCGCTGGCCACCACCATCTCGGTGCTGGCCCAGGGCGCGATCATCGCCGAGGGGCTGCCCGATGACATCAAAGGCCACCCCAAGGTGCGCGAAGCCTATCTCGGGGAGGCAGAGGTATGAACGACGCAACGCAAAAGCCGGTGTTCTTTTCGGTGCATGACATCCACGCCTATTACGGCGAAAGCTATATCGTGCAGGGGGTGAGCTTCAACATCCATGAAGGCGAGATTCTGGCGCTGCTGGGCCGCAACGGCGCGGGCAAAACCTCGACCCTGCGGGCCATCGCACGGCTGGCCGACCCGGAGCTGAAATCCGGCGAGATTTGGCTCGACCACCAGCCGCTGCACGAAATGAAAAGCTATCAGGCCGCACAGGCGGGGGTGGGGCTTGTGCCCGAAGACCGCCGGATTATCCAGGGCCTGACGGTGGAAGAAAACCTCAAACTCGCCCAAATCGCCCCGCCGCATGGCTGGAGCATCGAGCGGATTTTCGAGCTTTTCCCCCGCCTCAAGGAGCGCCGCAAACAGGAGGGCACCACGCTTTCCGGCGGCGAGCAGCAAATGCTGGCCATTGGCCGCGCTTTGGCCCGCGATCTCAAAATCCTGCTGCTGGACGAGCCTTACGAGGGCCTCGCCCCCGTGATCGTGCAGGAAATCGAACGCACCCTGCAGGAAATTCGCGAGCTTGGCATCACCACCATCATCGTTGAGCAAAACGCCATTGCCGCACTGAAACTGGCCGACCGCTCGGTGATTCTGGACACCGGCAACGTGGTTTTTGACGGCACCGCGCAAGAGGTGCTGGACAATGAGCAGCTTCGGGAAGATTATCTGGCTATCTAAAAACACACCAACAGGACGCACACCATGACCGACAAGCTTTACCCGCCTTCGAAAGAATTTGTTGACCACGCGTTTATCGACGCCGCCAAATACAAAGAGATGTATGCGGCCTCGGTGAATGACCCGGACGCCTTCTGGGGCGAGCAGGGCAAGCGGCTGGACTGGATCACCCCCTATACCAAGGTGAAAAACACCAGCTACGCCTATCCTGACGTGTCGATCAAATGGTTTGAGGACGGCGAGTTGAATGTCTGTGCCAACTGCGTGGACCGGCATCTGGCGACCCGTGGCGACCAGGTGGCGATCATCTGGGAAGGCGACGAGCCCACCGATGACCAGCACATCACCTACAAGGAATTGCACGCGCGGGTGAGCAAATTCGCCAATGTGCTCAAAGAGATGGGCGTTGGCAAGGGGGACCGTGTGGTGCTCTATATGCCGATGATCCCCGAAGCGGCCTTTGCCATGCTGGCCTGCGCCCGTATCGGTGCCATTCATTCGGTGGTGTTCGCGGGTTTCTCTGCCGAGGCCCTGGCCAACCGTGTGAACGCCTCCGAGGCCAAGGTGCTGATCACGGCGGATTTCGCCCCCCGTGGCGGCCGCAAAACCCCGCTCAAGGCCAATGCCGATGCGGCGCTGGACAGCGTCACCCACCCGTGCAAAACCCTTGTGGTGGCGCGCACGGGCGACGCGGTCAACATGGTTGAGGGCCGCGATTTCTACCTGCACGAGCTTGAACCCAAGGTCGCCGATGACTGCCCCCCCGAGGTGATGAACGCCGAAGACCCGCTGTTTATCCTTTACACGTCGGGTTCCACCGGAATGCCCAAAGGCGTGGTGCACACCTCCGGCGGCTACCTCACCTATGCCGCCATGACCCACCAATATACCTTTGATTATCACGACGGAGACATCTTCTGGTGCACCGCCGATGTGGGCTGGGTGACGGGCCACAGCTATATCGTCTACGGCCCGCTGGCCAACGGGGCCACCACGGTGATGTTTGAGGGCGTGCCCACCTACCCCGACGCGAGCCGCTTCTGGCAGGTGTGTGAAAAGCACAAGGTCAACCAGTTCTACACTGCGCCAACGGCGATTCGGGCGCTGATGGGCCAGGGCAATGAATGGGTGGAAAAGGCAGACCTGTCCAGCCTCAAGGTGCTGGGCACGGTGGGCGAGCCGATCAACCCCGAGGCGTGGGAATGGTATAATGACGTGGTCGGCAAGGGCAAATGCCCGATTGTCGATACATGGTGGCAAACCGAAACCGGTGGCCACCTGCTCACCCCGCTGCCCGGGGCCACCGCCACCAAACCCGGCTCGGCCATGCGGCCGTTTTTCGGCATCAAGCCGATCGTGCTGGAGCCGGAATCCGGCAAGGAGATCACCAGCACCGAGGCGGAAGGGGTGCTCTGCATCACCGATAGCTGGCCCGGGCAGATGCGCACCGTCTGGGGCGACCATGACCGCTTCATCGCCACCTATTTTGCCGATTACAAGGGCTATTACTTCACCGGTGACGGCTGCAAGCGGGATTCTGATGGCGATTACTGGATCACCGGCCGTGTGGATGATGTGATCAACGTTTCCGGCCACCGCATGGGCACTTCGGAAGTGGAAAGCGCGCTGGTGGCCCACAAAGCCGTGGCCGAGGCCGCGGTGGTGGGCTATCCGCACGAGATCAAGGGCCAGGGCATTTATGCCTATGTCACCCTGATGAACGGGGTAGAGCCAACGGATGACCTGCGCAAGGAGCTGGAACAATGGGTGCGCGCCGAAATCGGCCCCATCGCCAAGCCCGACCTCATCCAATGGGCCCCGGGCCTGCCCAAAACCCGCTCCGGCAAGATCATGCGCCGCATTCTGCGCAAGATCGCCGAAAACGATTACAGCAGCCTGGGCGACACCTCTACCCTTGCCGACCCATCGGTGGTGGATGAGTTGATCGAAAACCGCATGAACCGGTAAGAGCGCCGCTGTATTCTAGAAAACGGTGGGTTTGGTCAGGGTCGAGCCCGCTCCATCTTCCTGAATATGAAGGCGGGTTGCCCGCGCGCCCAGCGCCTCGAAAAGCGCCGGCCCCGTGCCGGTGAGCCAGGCTTGCGCCTTCAGGGCGTGCAATTCGTCAAACAGGGCGGCGCGGCGGTCGGCGTCCAGATGGGCGGCGACCTCGTCGAGCAGCAGGATCGGCGGGGCACCGAAATCATCCCGCAGGGCGCGGGCATTGGCGAGGATGAGCGAGATCAGCAGGGCTTTTTGCTCGCCTGTCGAGCAGGCCCGCGCCTCTACGCCCTTGGCCTTGAACTCGGCCCGCAGGTCGGCCCGATGCGGGCCCTCCAGCGTGCGCCCGGCGCGCAGGTCCTGTGCGCGGCCTGCGCTGAAAGCCTCTTTGAGCGCCTCGGGCGTCGCCAGGGCGTCGCCAATCAGGCTCAGTTCTGCCGTGGGAAAGGCGGTCTCGGCGCTGCCTTGCGCGATTTGCAGGCGGGAAAGCACATCGGCGCGGTTGGCGACAATCTCGGCCCCGCTCTCGGCCATTTGGGTTTCCAGCGCGCTATACCACGCGGGCGCATCCACCTGATCTTTCAGCAACCGGTTGCGCTCCCGCATCGCCTTTTCATAAGCGAGCGTCGCCTCGGCATGGCGGGGGTGGAAGCTCAGCACCATCCGGTCAAGAAAGCGCCTGCGCTCGCCTGCGCCCTCGACCCAGAGCCGGTCCATCACCGGCACCAGCCACACAATACGCGCCAGCCGCCCCAGGGCGGTTTGCGGGGCCTTTTTGCCGTCGATTTCCACCATGCGTGGCGCCTCCGGCTCCGCCCGTGTGCTGATCTCGTGAAGCTCCGAAAGGCTATGCAAATCCGCACTCACCTTCCAGCCCAAAGCCTCGGGGCGGCGCATAAGCTCGGGCGGTGCAGCCCGCCTAAGCCCCCGCCCGGGGGAGAGCATGGAAATGGCTTCCAGAATATTGGTCTTGCCCGCGCCATTGGCCCCGTAAAGCGCCATAATGCCGCCGTCCGATTCAATTTCGGCCTGCTTGTAGGAGCGAAAATGCGACAGGGTCAGGCGGGTAACGGCAAGGCGGGGCATTTACACCCGCATGGGCATCACGACATAAATCGCGCTGTCATCATTGCCCTCGCGCATCAGGGTCGGGTCCCCCGAAGAGTTGAACATGAACACCGCATTCTCGCGGTCCACCTGATTGGCGATTTCCAGCAGGTATTTGGCGTTAAAGCCAATGTCCAGGGGCTCGTCGCCATAGGCCACGGCCAGCTCTTCCTCGGCCGCGCCGCTATCGGGCGCATTCACCGACAGCACCAGACGGTCCTCGTCAAGGCTGAGCTTCACGGCGCGGGAGCGCTCGGAGGAAACGGTGGACACACGGTCAACCGCGCGGGCAAACTCGGCCGCGTCCACCTCCAGCCGCTTGGTGTTATTGGCCGGAATAACCCGCGTGTAATCAGGGAAGCTGCCGTCGATCACCTTGGAGGTCAGCGTGACCTCGGGCGTGGCAAAACGGATTTTGGTTTCGGACACGGAAACCGCAATCGAAGCGTCATCATCGCCCAAAAGCTTGCCCAGTTCCGCCACGGTCTTGCGCGGCACAATCACGCCGGG
>JALWPC010000423.1 GCA_026995265.1 Paracoccaceae bacterium | reverse complement strand
GGTGATCCCATCACGTACAGTATTTCAGCAGGTAATACGACTGGTGCTTTTGCCATTAATCCAACAACAGGCTTAATTACGGTTGCGAATGCGAGCGTGTTAGACTTTGGAACTCATCCCAGCTTTGCCTTAACCATTTCAGCAACTGATGGTACCAATACAGATACCGCCACCCTTACGATTAATCTTAATGATCTCAATGGTGGCGGTGGTGGCAATGGCAATGGCGGCGCGAACGCACCGATTATTAACGATGTATCAACCACTTTAGACGAAAATAGTGCCGTGGGCACCACTGTGATTAATCTGAATGATGCTAATACTGGAAATGATACGGATGCCGATGGTCAAGCGTTAACCTATAGCATTACCAATGGCAATACCAATGGGGCGTTTGCCATTCATGCGACAACGGGGGCAATTACGGTTGCCAATGCCGCTGCGTTAGATTTTGAAACCAATCCGAGCTTTACCTTAACCATTTCAGCGACGGATGGGGTCAATGTTGATACAGCAACGATCACCGTTAATTTAAATGATTTACCAGAAGGCGGTGCAAATTCACCTGTTATTAATGATGTAACCATTTCTATTGATGAAAATTTACCAAATAATACAGTCGTTACAAATATTAATGATGCCAGTGGTGGTGATACGGATGCCGATGGTCAAGCGTTAACCTATAGCATTACGAATGGCAATACCAATGGGGCGTTTGCCATTAATGCGACAACGGGGGCAATTACGGTTGCCAATGCCGCTGCGTTAGATTTTGAAACCAATCCGAGCTTTACCTTAACCATTTCAGCGACAGATGGGGTCAATGTTGATACGGCAACGATCACGATTAATTTAAATGATTTACCAGAAGGCGGTGCAAATTCACCTGTTATTAATGATGTAACCATTTCTATTGATGAAAATAGCGTCGCAGGCACCGCGGTGATTGATATTAATGATGCCAGTGGGGGGGATACGGATGCCGATGGTCAAGCGTTAACCTATAGCATTACGAATGGCAATACCAATGGGGCGTTT